>NZ_JBIVLB010000002.1:0-28965 GCF_044751045.1 Streptomyces sp. NPDC088745 | reverse complement strand
CGGGGCGGGGGGGGGGGCCCGGCGCGGGGGGGGGGTCCCCCGAATCGGTTAAAAGGTTTGGGGGGCCGCGGGGGAACACCCCGGGGGGCCCCGGGCCCGCCGCGGGCCCCGGGCACCACTGTCAGGTCGTACGAGAGACGGCCCTCAACAGGTCAGAAGGTGAGCTTCCAGCTGTTGATGTAGCCGACGTCCTGGGACGCCTTGTCCTGGACGCGGAGCTTCCAGGTGCCGTTGGCGACCTCCGAGGAGGCGTTCACGGTGTAGGACTTGACCAGGTTGTCCGCGCTGCCGCCGGACCGGTTGTGCAGGTTGTACACCGAGCCGTCGGGGGCGACCAGGTCGACCACGAGGTCACCGACGTAGGTGTGGACGATGTTCACGTCGACCTTGAGGGTGGACGGGGCGTTGCCGGTGACGCCGGTGACGGTCACCGGGGAGGTCACCGCGGCGCCGTTGTCCGGCACGGAGACGTCGGCGGCGTTCTCGAAGACCTTGCCGGTCGGCGGGTTGCCGTCGTCCGGACGGCTGCCGACGTTGACCGCGGCCCAGGCGTGCTCGACGCCCTTGACCTCGGGGCTGCCCGCGCCGTACAGCTCGGTGGCCGCGGCCACCGTGCCGACCCGGGCGTTGGCGTAGTTGGTGCTGGCCGTGAACTTCGTGGTCAGCGCCCGGAACCAGATCTTCTCGGCCTTCGCGCGGCCGATGCCGGTGACCGGCTTGCCGTCGGAGGTCGGCGAGTCGTACGAGACGCCGTTGATGACCTTCGCGCCGCTGCCCTCGGACAGCAGGTAGAAGAAGTGGTTGGCGACGCCCGAGGAGTAGTGGACGTCGATGTTGCCGATGCCCGAGTACCAGGAGTCCTTCGACGAGCCGTCCTTGGAGGGCTTGTCCATGTAGCGCAGCGGGGTGCCGTTGCCACGGATGTCGATCTTCTCGCCGACGTTGTAGTCGCCGACGTCGTTGGCGTTGTTGGCGTTGAACTCGACGGCCGCCGCGAAGATGTCGGAGGTCGCCTCGTTCAGGCCGCCGGACTCGCCGGAGTAGATCAGCTTGGCGGTCACCGAGGTGACGCCGTGCGTCATCTCGTGCGCGGCCACGTCGATCGAGGTCAGCGGCTTGGCGTTGCCCGCGCCGTCGCCGTACGTCATGCAGAAGCAGGAGTCCTGCCAGAAGGCGTTGACGTACGCGTTGCCGTAGTGGACGCGGGAGGTCGCGCCGACGCCGTCACCGCGGATGCCGGTGCGGCCGTGCACGTTCTTGTAGTAGTCCCACGTCGCGCCCGCGCCGTACGCGGCGTCCGCGCCCGCGGTCTCGCGGTTGGACGGCTGGCCGTTGCCCCACACGTCGTCCGGACCGGTGAAGAGGGTGCCGCCCGACGTACCGCCGTTGAGGTCGATCGTCTTGTGGTTGCCGCGCCCCGCGTCGGTCAGGTTGTACGTCGAACCCGACTGCGTCGAGCCGAGCGTCACCTGGCCGCTGTACTGGGTGTTGCCGACGCCGTTCTCGACGGCCTGCCACTCGTGCAGCTTCTTGCCGGTGGCGGCGTCGGTGACGACGTGCAGCTCGTTGGGCGTGCCGTCGTGCTGGAAGCCGCCGACGACGGTCTCGAACGCGAGGACCGGCGCGCCGGAGCCCATCCACACCACCTGGCGCGGGGCGATCGACGCCTTCGTCCGGTCGGAGCCCTCCGCCTTCGCGAGACCGAGTGCCTGCTTCTCGGCGGCCGCGGCGGCGATCTTCGGGGTGGCGGCTATGCCCTGGAGCTTCGCCGTGGTGGAGCGGGAGACGCCCCGGGTGGCGGCGGCCTTGTCCTTCTTGACGACCAGGTCGCCGCCGAGGACGGGCAGGCCGTCGTAGGTGCGCTCGTAGCGGGTGTGCGTGGTGCCGTCCACGTCCTGGGCGACGTCACGGACGACGAGCGCTTCCTTGGCGCCGAGGCCGAGCTCCTTGGCGGTGGCCGCCTTGGACTCGTTCGCCTTGGCGAGCAGCGCGGCGCGCTGCGCGGGGGTGAGCTTGACGGGCTGGGCCCCGGGGTTGGGCTGGGCGGCGGCGGGAGCGGCCTGCGCGTTGTCGGCGCTGGCCGAGCCGGTCTGGACGCCGACGAGCAGCGCTGCGGCGGCGAGCAGTGCGCCGGTCGCCGTGGCGCGCTTGCGGTGCGTGGATCTCACGCGGACTCCTTCTGCGAGGGGGGTACCGGACGGCTGGGTGAGGCCGGCCGGGCAGTGCGTGCAGAGCAGGCAGAGCAGTGGTGCGCGTGGAGCTCGAAGGGTGGAGCGAAAGAGTGGAACGTGGTGCGGCGGTGCTGTGTGCGTCGGAAGAGTGGCAGCCGGATGCGGTCCGTGTCAGGAGCGCGTCAACAACTTGGCCGGAAGCGGTTCGTTGCCCGGGAGGTCATGTTCGGTATCCGGATCGTTTGCCTGTGCGTAAGGAAGGCGTCGTCACGCGTACGTACGGAAGGGGGCCGGGTGTGCGATGCGCTGCCATCGCAAACGGGGCGGGGCGCACAGCGGCGTACGGGCTCGCGGAAGGGACGCCTCCACACGGCGGCCGCGGGGACCCCGCATGGCCGAAAACCTGCGCCTCTTGCGGCCGGATATGTTGCAGGCGTGTGAAGCCGCGGGCGCGCCATGACCATACCCGGGGGGTTGTGAGGACGCTGTGGAGGGGTCCCGCCCAGGCACTCGCTCCGGTGTCCGTTTCGGGGGATGCGCCCCCGTGAGTGTCGGCGGATCGCGGGTACCCGGAGCGAGCCGCCCTCGCTAAGGAGTGACGTGTGATGGACGAACAGGCCCGGTACGAGCCCCGTTCGGGTACGGGAGAAGGGGCGCCGGTCGGTGAACTGGTGTCGCGCGCCTCGCAGCAGCTCACCGAGCTGGTGCGGGCGGAGATGCGGCTGGCACAGGCCGAGATGAAGGAGAAGGGCAAGCGGTACGGAAAGGGCGGGGGCCTCTTCGGGGGGGCCGGCCTCGTCGGCTTCCTCACCCTTCAGGCCCTGGTGGCCACCGCCATCGCGGGCCTGGCCGTACCGCTGCCCGTATGGGCCGCGGCCCTCATCGTCACCGCCGTGCTCGGCGTGATCGCCGCGGTACTGGCGATGACGGGCAAGAAGGAGGTCGGCAAGGCGGGCTCGCCCACGCCGGAGCAGGCCATCGACAGCGTGAAGGCCGATGTGGCCGAGATCAAGGAGAGTGCCAAACGATGACGCAGCCACCCCATGACGAGCCCACCGCGGAGAACCCCGAGGAGCTCCGCGCACAGATCGAACAGACCCGCCACGAACTGGGCGACACGGTGCAGGCACTGGCCGACAAGGCGGACGTGAAGGCCCGCGCCCAGGACAAGGCGGCGGAGTTGAAGGAGCAGGGGGCGGCCAAGGCGGCTGAGCTGAAGGTGCAGGGCACGGCGAAGGCGGCCGAGCTGAAGGAGCAGGGCACGGCCAAGGCGGTGGAGTTCAAGGACCAGACCGCCGCGAAGGCCGCTGAGCTGGCGGAGCAGGTCAAGGCCAAGGCGTCCCAGGTGGACGAGGTCTGGCAGGCCAAGGCCCCGGCTCCGGTGCGGGACCGCAAGGCGGCGGTCCTGGCGGGCGCGGCGGCGGTGCTGGTGCTGACCGGAGTGCTGCTGCGGCGCAGGCGGAGGTAGTCCCCGACTGCCGCGCCCCGTACGGGCGGTGAGCCCGTGCGGGGCGGTGCGCGGTGTGCGGAAGGGGCGCGGGGTCGGGTCCGGCGTGCGCACGAGACGAACCGCTGCCGGCTCTCCGGGGCGACGGCGAGTTCGGGACTCCGGTGACACCGCGGTCCGCCTGGTCGCGGAGCCCGCCGCGAACGCCGTCACGCACGGCCGCGCCCCGGGGCGGGACTTCGGGCTCCGGCCCGAACCCGGCCCGCGCACCCTCCGCGTGGGCGTCTCGGACGCGCGCGGCGCACGGCGGCCCCCACCCCGGGGAACTCGTGCCACCCACCCGCCGGGGCGGAGGCCGGGCGGGGGCTGCTCCTGGTGGAGGCGCTCGCCGACCGGTGGGAGGCACGGGAGAGGCGGCCGGTCGGCAGGGCGGTCCGCGCGGAGCCGGCCCTGCCGCAGTGGTGTGCGCCGCCGTCCGGCCCCTCGCTCAGAAGCGGCCCGCCACCCGCGTCGGCGTCACCCGGACCGCCACGAACTCCGACTGCGCCGACGCCGGGTTGAACGCGGCGAACGGCTTCCCGGTGTGGGCCCGCGCGAGGCGGTCCGCCAGCGTGCGGTCCGGGTCCGGTTCCAGCGTCGCCGTACCTCTGACCTCGGCGTACGCGTACGGGTCGTCCGGCGCCCCGATCAGCAGCGTCACCCGCGGGTCCCGCGCGGCGTTGCGGCCCTGGAGCCGGTCCGGTGCCGTGGTGAACAGCAGGTCGTCCCTGTCCCGCGTCACCCACACCCTCGTCAGGTGCGGCAGCCCGCTGGGCAGCAGCGTGGCCACGGTGGCGAAGGCGGGGGAGGTGTCGAGGTACTGCCGCAGGGCGGGGGAGAGACGGTTCCCTGCCTCAGGCACCCGCCCGCACCGCCGCCCCCGCGAGGGCCAGCTCGGCGACCGCGTCGAGCACGGCGTCCGCCCCGGCCGTGAACTCCGGCGCGGCCCGGAAGGAGCCGCCCTCCACCAGGCCCTCGATGCCCGGCACCGAGAGCGTCGGCTCCGCCGGGCGCAGGCCCACCCGGTTCAGCACCGGACGGATCATCTCGATCGCCGGCGCGCCACCGGAGGGCCCCGCGCTGTAGCTGACCAGGCCGACCGGCTTGTCCCGCCACTCGGCGTACAGGGAGTCGATCGCGTTCTTCAGGGGTGCGGTGAAGCCGCCGTTGTACATCGGCAGGACGAAGACGAAGGCGTCGGCGGGGGAGATCGTCTCGCTCCAGGCACGGGTGTGCGGGTGTGCGTACCGCCCCGTCGACGGGTACTCCGGCTCGTCCAGGAAGGGCAGCGCGACCTCCCCGAGGTCGACCGTCGTCACCTCGAACTCCGGCCGGGCGGCGGCCCGTTCCGCGATCCACCGGGCCAGCGGCCTGCCGGACGAGGTGGGACGGGTGCTCGCGGACAGGACGTACAGGCGAGAAGGCATGGGTGAGGAATCCTTTGCGCGGAGAGGAAGTCGAGCAGGAAGAGTGAAGCGCTTCGGGGCCGGTCGGGCCGGGGGGGGGCGTCGCCACCGCGTGGAGCACGGTCCCGGCGCCCACCGTCCCGCCGGGGCGGCCGGCTCGACGCCCGTGCGGGCCGCCCGGCGGGAGAGGCCGCGGCGGGCCGGGCCCGTCATCGGGCCGTCGCGCGGACCGGGACCGAGCCCCGCCCCACGTACGGCCCGGCCGCCACCGCGTCGAGCACGAACTCCGGTGGGCCCGTTCGTGCTCGGTGGCGGTCACCGCTCCCCGTCCCGTCGATTCGTTGACGTGTCATCGGTAACCTAGGGGTGGCATCGATGACGTGTCAACCATTTCCCGGTAGGCTGCCCGGCGTGACCTCCGAACCCCGCTGGCTGACCGACGCCGAACAGCGCACCTGGCAGGCCTACCGCCGGATGCAGTTGCTGCTCGGCGCGCAGGTCTCCCGCGACCTGAACGCCGACAGCGGCCTCTCGGACGCCGACTACGACGTTCTCTCCCACCTCGGCCTCTCCGACCGCAACCGTTGCCGGATCAGCGAGTTGGCCGACCGCATGCTCTGGTCCCGCAGCCGCCTCTCCCATCATCTGACGCGGATGCAGCAGCGCGGGCTGGTGGCGAGGGAGGGGTGCGCGAGCGACGCCCGGTGCGCGGAGGTCGTCCTCACGGCCGACGGCCTGCGCACGCTGGAGGCGGCCGCGCCGCCGCACGTGGACTCCGTGCGCCGCAACTTCATCGACCTCCTCACCCCCGAGCAGCAGGCCGTCTTCGCGGAGATCGGCGAGGTCGTCGTCCGCCACCTCTCCGCCGGCGTGGAACCGCGCGCGAAGAAGCCGGCGCGCGGTACGGCGTAGGAAAGGGACCCGGCGCCCCCGCGTGAGGATGCCGGGCCCCTGGGGCGTTCAGCCGTTCACCGCCCGGGCGGGCCGCGCCCCTTCAGGGACGAGGCCGACGCGGACGAGTCCGACGCGGGCGAGGGCACGGCGGGCGCCGGGCCGTCGGGTGACGTGCCGTCGGGTGACGTGCCGTCCCGCACGGGCACGGGACTTTCCCGGCGCCCGGACGGGGACCGCCCCCTACACCAGGCTGTCCCGCCACGCCCGGTGCAGATCGGCGAAGCGGCCCTGCCCGCCGATGAGTTCCGCCGGGGTGCCGTCCTCGACCACCCGGCCCCGCTCCATCACCAGCACCCGGTCCGCCACCTCCACCGTCGAGAGCCGGTGCGCGATCACCACCGCCGTACGGCCCTTCAGCACCGTGTGCATCGCGTGCTGGACCGCCTGCTCGCCCGGGACGTCCAGCGAACTCGTCGCCTCGTCCAGGATCAGCACCGCCGGGTCGGCCAGCAGCGCGCGGGCGAAGGCCACCAACTGCCGCTGGCCCGCCGAGATCCGGCCGCCCCGCTTGCGTACGTCCGTGTCGTACCCGTCCGGCAGGCCCGCGATGAAGTCGTGCGCCCCGATCGCCTTCGCCGCCCGCTCGATGTCCTCCCGGGTGGCCTCCGGACGGCCGATCGCGATGTTCTCCGCGACCGTGCCCGAGAAGAGGAAGGCCTCCTGGGTGACCATGACGACCCCCCGCCGCAGCTCGGGGGTCGAGAGGGTGCGCAGGTCCGTGCCGTCCAGCAGGACGCGGCCCTCCGTCGGGTCGTAGAAGCGGGCCAGCAGCTTCGCGAGGGTCGACTTGCCCGCCCCCGTGGAGCCGACCACGGCCACCGTCTGCCCGGCGGACAGCGTCAGGTCGAAACGCGGCAGGACCTCGCCGCCGGTCCGGTAGGCGAAGCGCACGCCGTCGAAGACCACCTCCCGGCCCGGGGACGCCGTCGGCCCCTTCGCCGGAAGCGCCTGCGGCTCGGCCGGCTCCGGCACCGTCGGCGTCTGGGCCAGCAGCCCCGCGATCTTCTCCAGCGACGCCGCCGCCGACTGGTAGGAGTTCAGGAACATGCCCAGCCGGTCGATCGGGTCGTACAGGCGGCGCAGATACAGGACCGCCGCCGCCAGGACACCGAGGGCGAGGGTGCCGGACGCGACCCGGTGGGCCCCCCACAGGACGATGCCCGCGACCGCCGTGTTGGCGACCAGGCGCGAGCAGGTGACGTACCGCGCCATCTCCAGCAGGCCGTCCCCGTTGCGGAGTTCGTGTTGCCGGTTGAGCGCCGCGAAGGCCTCGTCGTTCGCCTTCTCCCGGCGGAACGCCCGCACCGGCCGGATGCCGTTCAGCGTCTCCGCGAACTTCACGATCACCGCCGCCACCGCCGTGGACCGTGCCCCGAACACCACCCCGACCCGCCGGCGGTACATCCGCACCAGCAGGTACAGCGGTACGAACGACGCCACCGCCGCCCCGCCCAGACCCAGGTCCAGCCACAGCAGCATGGCCGAGATGGAGACGAAGGACAGGACCACGCCGATGAGTTCCTGCAGGCCCTCGGAGAGCAGCTCGCGCAGCGACTCGACGTCGGTGGTCGAGCGGGAGATCAGCCGGCCCGAGGTGTAGCGCTCATGGAAGTCCACGCTGAGCGCCTGCGCGTGCCGGAAGATGCGCCCGCGCAGGTCCAGCAGCACGTCCTGGTTGAGGCGCGCCGAGACCATCAGGAACGCGTACTGGAGCGCCCCGGCCGCCGCCGAGCAGACCAGGTAGCCGACCGCGACCGCGATCAGCGGCCCGTAGTCCGCCCGCCGGAACGCGGGCACGCCCCGGTCGATCGCGTACGCCACCAGCAACGGGCCCGCCTGCACCGCCACTTGCTGGAGCAGCAGCAGAACCACCCCGAGCGCCACCCTGCGCCGGCCGGCCCGCAGGAGGGAACGCAGCAGGCGGCCGGTCGCACCGGGCGGGGAGGGGAGGTCGTCCTTGTCGAAGGGGTCGTCGGCGGCCCCGGTCCGGATCTCCTCGGCGTCGTCCACGACGGGCGCGGGCTTCTCCTGGTCGATGGTGGTCACGCGTCCGCCCCCTCGTGGATGGTGGTGCCGGCGGTCTCCCCGGCCGCCCGCTCGCCCGACATCAGCCAGGCGTACTCGGCACTGTCCCGCAACAGCTCCTGGTGCGTGCCGACGGCCGTGATCCGCCCGCCGGACAGCAACGCCACCCGGTCCGCGAGCAGCACGGTCGACGGCCGGTGCGCGACGACCAGCGCCGTGGTGTGCTCCAGCACCCGCCGCAGCGCCGCCTCGACCAGGGCCTCGGTGTGCACGTCGAGCGCCGACAGCGGATCGTCCAGTACGAGGAACCTCGGCTCCCCGACCACCGCCCTGGCCAGCGCCAGCCGCTGCCGCTGCCCGCCGGACAGGCTGAGCCCCTGCTCACCGACCTGCGTGTCCGTGCCGTGCGGCAGCCGGTGCACGAAATCGGCCTGGGCGACGGCCAGCGCGCGCCGCAGCTCCTCGTCCCCGGCGTCCGGGCCCGCGCCCATCAGCACGTTCTCGCCGACCGACGCCGAGAACAGCGTCGGCTCCTCGAACGCGACGGCCACCAGCTCCCGCAGCTCCTCGCGCGGCATGGCGGTGATGTCCCGGCCGTCCAGCGTGATCCTCCCGCCGGTCGCCTCGTGCAGCCGGGGCACCAGGGCCGTGAGGGTCGTCTTCCCGGACCCGGTCGCCCCGACGAGCGCGAGGGTCTCCCCGGGCCTGACGTGCAGGTCGATGCGGCGCAGCAGGGGCACGGACCCGGGCTCGGCGTCCGGATAACGGAACTCCACCCCCTCGAACCGAATGCCGTCCCGGGCAGCGGGTGCGGCCGATGCCCCCGGGGCAGCCGGTACGGCCGAGGGTTCCGAGGCGGCCGGAGATCCCGGAGCGACCGACCCGCCCGAGGATTCCGGGGAGGCGGGAGATCCCGAGACAACCGGCCCGCCCGAAGGTTCCGAGGCGGCCGGAGGCCCCGGAGCGACCGGCCCGCCCGACGCCTCCCGGGACGTGACCTCCTCCGTCTCCTCCTCGGCGTCCATCACCTCGAAGAACCGCTCCGTCGCCGTCGCCGCCTCCTGCGTCATCGCCAGCAGGAACCCGATCGACTCCACCGGCCACCGCAGCGCCAGCGCCGTCGACAGGAACGCCACCAGCGTTCCGGCCGACAGACCTCCGTCCGCCACCTGGACCGTGCCCAGTACCAGCGCCGCCCCGATCGCGGCCTCCGGGATGAAGGTGATCATCGCCCAGATGCCCGCGAGCAGCCGGGCCTTCAGCAGCTCGGTGCCCCGCAGCTCCAGCGACAGCTCGCGGAACGCCCGCGACTGCGCCCTGTGCCGGCCGAAGCCCTTGATGATCCGGATGCCGAGGACGCTCTCCTCGACCACCGTCGTCAGATCGCCGACCTGGTCCTGGGCCTTCCGCGCCACCAGCGCGTACTTCGCCTCGAACACCGAGAGCAGGATCATCAGCGGGAGCACCGGCACCAGCAGCACCAGCCCCAGCGACCAGTCCTGCACCAGCAGGATCGCGAACCCGGCCAGGATCGTCGTCCCGTTCACGATCAGGAAGGTGAGCGGGAACGCCAGGAACATCCGGATCAGCATCAGGTCCGTCGTACCGCGCGACAACACCTGCCCCGAGGACCACTTGTCGTGGAACGCCACCGGCAGCCGCTGCACGTGCCGGTACAGGTCCGCCCGCAGCCGCGCCTCCACACCGGCCAGCGGCCGGGCCACCAGCCACCGCCGGAAACCGAACAGCAGCGCCTCCACGACGCCCAGCACCAGCAGCGCCGCCGCGCCCAGCCATACCCCGCCCGGGTCCCGGCCGGCGACCGGACCGTCGACGATCCACTTCAGGACGAGCGGGAAGACCAGGCTCAGACAGGACGCCACGATCGCGACGACCGCCGCGCTGCCCCAGCGCACGCGGACCGGCCGGACGTACGGCCAGAGCCGCAGCAGGACGCGCGGCGAGGACCGCGCCGGTTCCCGCGGTCTCCCGTCGGCGGACTCGGCGGCGTCCGGTCCGGGGCCGGGCTCGGGCTCTGGGGAGGTGCGTGTATCGCTCATCGGGCACGAGAGTACGAGGAGGGGACGCCGCCGCCCAGTGAGTATTCCGGGGCGCAGAGCAGCACACCCGCCCGGCCGGCCGTGCACCCCCGGGGCCCCTACGGGTCGTACGGGACGGATCAGCCGTCCGGCTTCGCCATCAACCGATCGGCTGATGCCTCCCGGGAGCGCGATGGCCGATACC
Organism: Streptomyces sp. NPDC088745; assembly: GCF_044751045.1. Taxonomy (NCBI): domain Bacteria; kingdom Bacillati; phylum Actinomycetota; class Actinomycetes; order Kitasatosporales; family Streptomycetaceae; genus Streptomyces; species Streptomyces sp. NPDC088745. Next base: position 18,679 of record NZ_JBIVLB010000002.1, on the reverse strand, counting down.
GGCGCGCCCCGCGTCCGGGGATGCTCGTGCCATGCCTCAGAACACACCGCTGATCGAAGTCACCGGCCTCCGCAAGAGCTACAGCGGCCGCACCGTCGTCGACGGTGTCTCCTTCTCCGTCGAGGAGGGCGAGATCTTCGGCATCCTCGGGCCGAACGGCGCCGGCAAGACCACCACCGTGGAGTGCGTCTCCGGACTGCGCGTCCCCGACTCCGGCACCGTGCGCGTCGCCGGACTCGACCCGGTCGCCGACCACGAGCAGACCTCCCGCCTCCTCGGCGCCCAGCTCCAGGAGAGCGAACTCCAGCCCAAGATCCTGGTCCGGGAGGCGCTGGAGCTGTACGCGTCCTTCTACCCGAACCCCGCCGACTGGCGGCCGCTGGCCGAACGCCTGGGCCTCAACGACAAGTTGACCACCCGCTTCGCCAAGCTCTCCGGCGGCCAGAAGCAGCGCCTGTCCATCGCGCTCGCCCTGATCGGCAACCCCCGCGTGGTGGTCCTGGACGAACTGACCACCGGGCTCGACCCGCGCGCCCGCCGCGCCACCTGGAAGCTCATCGAGGACGTGCGCCGGCAGGGCGTCACCGTCCTGCTGGTCACCCACTTCATGGAGGAGGCCCAGCGCCTCTGCGACCGCATCGCCGTCATCGACAAGGGCCGGGTCGCGGCCCTGGACTCGCCGTCCGGGCTGATCGGCCGTTCGGCCGGCTCCACCGTCATCTCCTTCACGCCCTCCCGCCCGCTGGACCCGGCGGATCTGGCGGCCCTGCCCGAGGTCGCCACCGTCGAGCACCGCGGGGAGCAGCTCACCATCACCGGCACCGACGTCACCGTCAACGCCGTCGTCACGCTGCTCGCCCAGCACCGCATCACCGCCCACCAACTGCGCGTCACCGACGCCACGTTGGACGACGCCTTCCTCGACCTCACCGAGGAGCGCGAGGGCACCGCCACGGACACCGCAGGAAAGGCCGCCTGAACCATGACGACCGCAGCCCCCGCCCCCGCCCGCACCCGCCGTCCGGTTCCCGGCGGTCCCGCGCTCGCCGCCGTGTTCAAGGCGGAGGGCCGGCTCTTCCTCCGCGAGCCCGGCTCCCTCTTCTGGATCCTCGGCTTCCCGACGACGCTGATGGTGATCCTCGGCCTGATCCCGTCCTTCCGGGAGGCCGACCCCGGTCTCGGCGGCCGCCGCGTCATCGACCTCTACGTCCCCATCGCCGTACTCCTCGGCATGATCATGGCCTCCATCCAGGCCATGCCGCCGGTCCTCACCAGCTACCGCGAACGCGGCATCCTGCGCCGGCTGTCCACCACCCCGGTGCGCCCGCTCGCGATCCTCGGCGCGCAGATCGCCCTGCACGGCGCGGCGATGATCGTCTCCGCGCTGATCACGATCACCGTCGGCAAGCTGGCCTTCGGCGTGGCGCTGCCCTTCTCGCAGCCCGGTTACGTCCTGTCCATGCTGCTGATGACCGCCTGCGCGCTCGCCCTCGGCGCGACCCTCTCCGCCATCGCGGCGACGACCAAGGCGGCGACGGCGATCGGCTCCGTGGTCTTCCTGCTGATGATGTTCACCTCGGGCGTGTGGCTGCCCGTGCAGACGATGCCGGACCTGCTCCAGACCATCGTCACGCTGACCCCGTTCGGCGCCGCGTCCCAGGCGCTGGACCACGCCATGCTCGGAAGCTGGCCGGAATGGCGGCACTTGGGGATCATGGCCCTGTGGGCGGCGGGCCTCACCGGTGCGGCGGCGCGCTGGTTCCGCTGGGAATAAGCGCATGACACCGGGGGAGCGGGCCGTGAACATCGAGGACGAGCTGCGGGAGCGGATCTTCCGCTGGGGTCCGTACGGTCTCCTGGCACTCAGCACGGTGATCACCCTCTTCACGGTCGACGAACTGATGACCCCCGCGAAGCTGTACGCACTGGGGCCGACGGTCGCCGCGGCGCTCGCCCTGCACCTCTGGGCGGGGGCCGCCGGGGTGCACCGGACGGGCGAGGTGTCCGTGAGCAAAGGGGTGTACTACGGCCTGCGGACGCTGCTCGGGCTCGTCCTGACCGTCCTCAACCCCTTCTACTCGATCTACGCCGTGCAGGGCTACTTCGACTCCCACGACATGCTGGCCGTCCGCTGGGCCCGGGTGGGCCTGCTGGTCACCGCGGGGACCATGGCGTACGGGCAGGCCGCCGGCGTGTGGGCGCTGTTCGCCGCCCTGTTCGTCCTGCACGCCGGTCTCGCCCTGACCTTCGAACACCTCGGGGCCAAGGCCGACCTGGACCGGAAGAAGAAGGCGGAGACCATCCTCGCCCTCGAAGAGGCCAACTCCCGCCTGGAGGAGGCCCTCACCGAGAACGCCGCCCTGCACGACCAGCTCATCGTCCAGGCCCGCGAAGCGGGCGTCGCCGACGAACGCCGCCGGCTCGCCGCCGAGATCCACGACACCATCGCCCAGGCCCTCACCGGCATCGTCACCCAGCTCCAAGCCGCCGCCGACAGCCCCGACCGGGCCGCCGCCCAGGCCCACCTGGACCGGGCCACCACCCTCGCCCGCACCGGCCTCGGCGAGGCCCGCCGCTCGGTGCGCGACCTCAGCCCCGCCGCGCTGGTCCACGACGACCTGCCCGGCGCCCTGCGGAAGACCGTCGCCGACTGGTCCCAGTCGGCCGCCGTACCGGCCGAGTTCACGGTCACCGGCACCGTCGACCCCCTGCACGACGAGATCCAGGCGACCCTTCTGCGCATTGCCCAGGAGGCCCTCACCAACGCCGCCAAGCACGCGCACGCCACCCGCGTGGGCGTCACCCTGTCCTACATGGGCGACGAGATCACCCTGGACGTCCGCGACGACGGGCGCGGCTTCGACCTCGTCGCCGACGCCACCATCGGCTTCGGCCTCACCGGCATGCGGGCCCGCGCCGAACGCCTCGCGGGCACCGTCGACATCGAGTCCGAGCCCGGCTACGGCACGGCGGTCTCCGCCCGCGTACCTTTGGTCGACCATGCCTGAGAACCCCGCCGCCGACCGGCCCATCACCCTCCTCCTCGTCGACGACCACCCCGTCGTACGGGACGGCCTGCGCGGCATGTTCGCCGCCGCCCCCGGCTTCGAGGTCCTCGGCGAGGCCGAGAGCGGCCCCGAGGGCGTCGAACTGGCCCAGCGCCTTCGTCCGGACGTGATCCTCATGGACCTCCGGATGCCGGGCGGCGGGGGAGTGGCCGCCATCGCCGAACTCTCCCGGCGCGGCCTCCCCGCCAAGGTCCTGGTCCTCACCACGTACGACACCGACACCGACACCCTGCCCGCGATCGAGGCGGGCGCGACCGGCTACCTCCTCAAGGACGCCCCCCGCGACGAGCTCTTCACCGCCGTCCGCGCGGCCGCCGCCGGCCGCACGGTCCTCTCCCCGGCCGTCGCCACCCGCCTGGTCACCCAGGTCCGCAACCCCCGCCCCGCGGGCCCGAGTTCCGACTCGCCCCTCTCGGCCCGCGAGCTGGAGGTCCTGCGCCTGGTCGCCAAGGGCACCTCCAACCGCGAGATCGCCCGCATCCTCTTCGTGAGCGAGGCCACGGTGAAGACCCACCTCACCCACCTCTACGCGAAGCTCGCCGTCAACGACCGCGCGGCAGCGGTCGCCACGGGCTACGAACGCGGCATTCTGGGCTGAACCCCGAAGATCGTGACCCAGCCGTGCTGTCGGCCTCCGCGCCCCGCCCGCACCATGGGTCGCCGGATGTGATCACGACGGGCGGGAAACATGAAGACGTCGCGCGCGAGCAGGGCTCTCGCACTGGCAGTGGTGCTCCTCCTGGCGGTGGTCGGCTGCACGGACGACGACACCGCCACGTCGGCCGCCCCGCCCCGACACCCGGTCTACTCCGAACGCCCCGCCGACCAGCTGGTGGCCGCCGGAAAGACCACCAAGGCGGCCGGCACGGCCCGCTTCACCTCCACCTTCACCTGGGAGTCCCCGGCCGGGAAACTGATCGACACCACCACCGGCGACCAGTCCTTCAGCAGGGCCGTCGCCCACGCGAACCGCTCCGTCACCGTGCCCGAGGGATTCCCCGCAGTCATCGCCGACCTGTACGGCACCCGGCCCGGCCGCAAGCGTCACGGGTACGCCGTCCAGGGCAGCGACGTCTTCTACCGCACGCTGAAGGGCACCTGGCTGCGCTACCCCGCGGGCGCCCCGCAGGAGTTCGCACAGGCCACCTGGGGCTTCAACGAGCGTGCCGGCTCCGTCACCCCGTACGGCGGCACCCTCGCCGACACGGTGTTCGGCTCGTTCCCCACGGCCCCGCCCCGCGCTCTCCCCGACGGCACCCGCCGCTACACGCTGCACGCCGACGGCGGCGTCGCCGAGCCCCTCCTCCCGAAGGGCCTCACCGTCCGGGACTCGCCCGAGCCCGCGGTGGCGAAGTCCGAGCCCGTCAAGGTCCCGCTCACCGTCGACCTCGACACGGACGGCCGCCTGACCAGGGCCTCCGCGGACCTCACCCCGCTGCTCGCGGAGCGCACCGCCGAAGCGGACCTCACCCTCCGCGCCGAACTGCGCTTCACGCACTACGGCACCGCCACCGGCCCCCCGGTCCCCCGGGGCGACCGCACCGAGGACGCCACCCGTGCCCTGACCTTCCTGACCGGCCTGAAGCCCGGCGCCTGCGCCACCACCGACACCGGCCTCGACGGCCTCTCCCTCGTCCGCCGGGCGGACTGTGCCGCCGGGGAGCACGACCTGCGCGTCCTGGGCCAGATCAAGGTCGACAAGTCCACCCGGGAGCGGATCACCGCCCAGGACGGCGACGCCATCGCGTCCCGCCGCTGCTCCGCCCTCGCCGCGAACGCCGCCCCCCGCCTGCGCGCCGAGGCGCGTCCCGCGGGCCACCACGCCGTGTACGGCTGGAGCGAGTGGTCCACCCTCATGGGCGGCCCCGACGGCGGCACCAACACCATCGAGGGCCAGTACACCTGCTACTTCATCACCTCGGCCCCGGTCGACCCGGACACCGTCCGCGAAGTGTGAGTCACCTCCCCACCCGCAGCAGCACCACCGACCGCCCCGCCACCGCCACCACCGCGCCGCCCTCGTGGCGCGCCCCCGGCTCCGCCGCCTGCTCCTCCGCCGACGTGTCCACGACCACCTCGTACGACGCCGCCCACGGCTCCCCGGGCAGGGTGAACTGCACCGGGTCGGGGCCCGCGTGCAGCACCGCGAGGAAGCTGTCGTCCGCTATCGGCAGGCCCCGCGCGTCCCGGCCGGGGATGTCCGTGCCGGAGAGGTACATGCCGAGGGTGGAGGCCGGCGCGTACCAGTCGTCCTGGGTCATCTCCTCGCCCCGCGGCGTGAACCACGCCAGGTCCCGCAGCCCGTCCGCCCCCTGCGGCCGGCCCGAGAAGAAGGCGCGGCGGCGCAGCACCGGATGAGCGTGGCGCAGCGCCAGGAGGCGGGAGGTGAGGTCGAAGAGGGCCCGCCACTCCGGCCGGCCGAGCAGCGACCAGTCCACCCAGCTCGTCTCGTTGTCCTGGCAGTACGCGTTGTTGTTGCCGCCCTGCGTGCGCCCCATCTCGTCGCCCGCGACCAGCATCGGGACACCGGTGGACAGCAGCAGGGTGGTGACCAGGTTGCGCAGTTGCCGGCGCCGCAGGGCCAGCACGGACGCGTCCGACGTCTCGCCCTCCGTGCCGCAGTTCCAGGAACGGTTGTCGTGCGTGCCGTCGCGGTTGCCCTCGCCGTTGGCCGCGTTGTGCTTCTGCTCGTACGACACCAGGTCGCGCAGGGTGAAGCCGTCGTGCGCGGTGACGAAGTTGACCGAGGCGTACGGGCGGCGCCCGCCCCACGCGTACAGGTCGCTGGACCCGGACAGGCGGTACCCGAGGTCCCGCACGTCCGGCAGCGCGCCCCGCCAGAAGTCGCGGACCGCGTCCCGGTAGCGGTCGTTCCACTCCGTCCACAGCGGCGGGAAGGCGCCGACCTGGTAACCCCCGCTGCCCACGTCCCACGGCTCGGCGATCAGTTTCACGCGCCGCAGCGTCGGGTCCTGCGCGATCACCGCGAGGAACGGCGAGAGCATGTCCACGTCGTGCATCGAGCGGGCCAGCGCCGCCGCCAGGTCGAAGCGGAAGCCGTCCACGCCCATCTCGTTGACCCAGTAGCGCAGGGAGTCCGTGATGAGCCGCAGCACGTGCGGCTGCACCACGTGCAGCGTGTTGCCGCAGCCGGTGTAGTCCGCGTACCGGCGCGCGTCGCCCTGCAGCCGGTAGTAGCCCCGGTTGTCGATGCCCCGCAGCGACAGCGTCGGCCCCAGCTCGCCCGCCTCCGCCGTGTGGTTGTAGACCACGTCGAGGATGACCTCGATCCCCGCCGCGTGCAGCGCCTGCACCATCCGCTTGAACTCGCCGACCTGCCGGCCGGCCGTCCCGGACGCCGCGTACGCCGCGTGCGGGGCGAAGTAGCCGATGGAGTTGTAGCCCCAGTAGTTCTTCAGGTTCCGCCGCAGCAGGTGGTCCTCGTGCGCGAACTGGTGCACCGGCAGCAGCTCGACGGCCGTCACCCCCAGCCGTACGAGGTGCTCGACGGCGGCGGGATGGGCCAGCCCCGCGTACGTACCGCGCAGCTCCGGCGGAATCCCCGGGTGGCGCATGGTGAAGCCGCGCACGTGGAGTTCGTAGATGACGGTGTCCGACCAGGGCGTCTTCGGCCGCCGGTCGTCCACCCAGTCGTCGTCGTCCTGGACGACCACGCCCTTGGGGACGTACGGCGCGGAGTCCCGGTCGTCGCGCACGGTGTCCGCCACGTGCTGCTGGGGCCAGTCGCGCACGTGCCCGTAGACCTGCGCCGGGAGCGTGAAGTCGCCGTCGACGGCCCGCGCGTACGGATCGAGGAGCAGCTTCGCCGGATTCCACCGGGCGCCCGTCCACGGGTCCCAGCGCCCGTGCACCCGGAACCCGTACCGCTGCCCCGGCCGCACCCCCGGCACGAAGCCGTGCCACACCTCGTGCGTCAGCTCCACCAGCGGCAGCCGCGTCTGCGCGCCCGCCTCGTCGAACAGGCACACCTCGACGGCCTCCGCACCCCCCGCCCACAGCGCGAAGTTGGTGCCCGCCACCCCGTCCGGGCCGACCCGGAATCGGGCCCCCAGGGGGTTCGGGGTCCCCGGCCACACGGGCGGCCGGGGACCCCCGGCGGAGCGCCGGCGGCCGCCGTTCTGCTGCCCGGCCCTGGCCGCGGCCCCGTCAGGGGGGCCGTGGAGCGCCTCGCCTGTACGTACCACGTGCACGCCTCGCTCGGGTGCGCTCTCGGGTGCGCTCGACACCTGTCAGCCTCCTGCGGCTCGTCGGGGACCGGCGAGTCGAGAGGCCCGGCGGCGTTCCGGCCGCCAGGCTCTCCACATGAGGTCCTTCCTGCTGTCATGCCCAGAGTGGCGCTCGCACTCACGTTTCCTCCGCAGGCCGCCGGTCGTTGGCCCGAACATGAGACGCCCCGTTCCGGGAGCCGGCCGCCCCGCCGTACTGCGGGCCGGGCTCGCCGTCCTCCTGTTCACCGCCCTCACCGGCTGCTCCGGCGGCGTCGGCTCCTGGTTCGACGGCGCGCCCCGTTCGCCCGAGGAGGCCATCCGGGTCGTCCCCGAGGACAACGCCCGGGACGTCCGGGCCGGCTCGCCGCTCGAAGTCACCGTTCCCGAGGGCCGCCTGGAGCGGGTCAAGGTGCTGCGCGTCGAGGACGCCGAGCGGCAGGAGGTGCGCGGGCGGATCAGCGCCGACGGCACCTCCTGGCAGCCGGACGCCGCCGACGCCTCCGCCCGGCTGGTGCTGGCCGCCAAGTACACCGTGCACGCGGTCGCCGTCGACGAGGACGGCAAGCGGCAGGCCCGTACGACCTCCTTCACCACCTTCGTCCCCGAGGAGCGCTTCATCGGGTACTTCAAGCCCGAGAACCGGTCCACCGTCGGCACCGGAATGATCCTCTCCTTCTCCTTCAACCGGCCCATCCGGGACAGGGCGGCCGTCGAACGGGCCATCCGCGTCACCTCGCGGCCCGCCGTGCCGGTCGTCGGCCACTGGTTCGGCAAGGAGAGGCTCGACTTCCGGCCACGTACGTACTGGAAGCCGGGCACCCGCGTCACCGCCGACATCCGCCTGCGCGACGTCCAGGCCGCCCCCGGCGTCTACGGCATCCAGCACAAGACCGTCGGCTTCACCGTCGGCCGCCACCAGACCGCCCTCGTGGACGCCGCCGCGCACACCATGACCGTCACCCGCGACGGGGAGGTCCTCGCCGAGGTGCCGATCAGCGCGGGCACCGCCAAGAACCCCACGTACAACGGGAAGATGGTGGTCAGCGAGATGCAGGACGTGACCCGGATGAACGGCCGCACCGTCGGCTTCGGCGGCGAGTACGACATCGCCGACGTCCCGCACGCCGTCCGGCTCACCTCCTCCGGCACCTTCCTGCACGGCAACTACTGGGCGCGCGGCGTCTTCGGCTCCCGCAACACCAGTCACGGCTGCATCGGCCTGCGGGACGTGAAGGGCGGCAGCGAGTCCACCCCGGCGGGCTGGTTCTTCGACCGCACCCTGATCGGCGACGTGGTCGAAGTCGTGAACTCGACCGACCGGAACGTGGCTCCCGACAACGGCCTCGGCGGCTGGAACATGGGATGGGACCAGTGGACGGCGGGCTCCGCCCTGCGCTGACTCCCCGCACCGCGGCCAAGGCCCGCGTCCGGGCCCGCACCTGAGCCCGCTCACCCGGATTCACCTGCGCTCACTTGGAACGGAACGGTGACATTCCGGGGGAGTTCCCACCGCGTCCGGTGTGATTGTCTAGCGCGGTGTGCGCGGTAGTTGCGCACGGGGGTGCGGGCCTGGTCAGGCCGTGCGCGAGGGGAGAATTCCACATTGAACAGGCAGCCGGTCCGGACCTTCGAGGTCCAGGCATCCACAGGACGCCGGGCAGTACGCGGGAACGGCGGCCGGGCACTGCTCGCCCTCGTCCTCGGCGCCCTGCTGCTCCTCGTCACCGCGTGCGGCGGCGGTGACGGCAAGAGCCCCGTCCAGCGGGAGAAGCAGGAGCCGGGCGCGGCGGACACCAAGGCCTCGCAGGCCGTCGTCACCGTCGCCCCGAAGAACGGTGCGAAGGACGTCGCCACCAGCGGCACCCTGAAGGTCACCGCCGACAAGGGCAAGCTCACCGAGGTGCAGGTCACCGACGGCAAGGGCAACGAGATCGAGGGGAAGATCTCCGCCGACGGCAGCGGCTGGGAGCCGTCCCACCACCTCGCCTCGGGCACCACGTACAAGGTGCACGCACTCGCGAAGGACGCCGAGGGCCGCGCCTCCGCGCAGGACACCAGCTTCACCACGCTCGTCCCGAAGAACACCTTCATCGGCGACTTCCGCCCGGAGAACGGCTCCACGGTCGGCGTCGGCATGCCGGTGTCCTTCCGCTTCAGCCGGGGCATCACCTCGCCCGAGGCCGTCGAGCGGGCCATCAAGGTGACGGCCGAGCCGTCCGTGCCGATAGAGGGCCACTGGTTCGGCAACGACCGCCTGGACTTCCGCCCGGAGAAGTACTGGGAGCCCGGCACCAAGGTCACCGTGAAGATCAACCTGAACGGCGTCGAGGGCCGCAAGGGCGTCTACGGCAAGCAGTCCCGCACGGTGAAGTTCACGATAGGCCGCAGCCAGGTCTCCACCGTCGACGCCAAGGAGCACACCATGGAGGTCGTGCGCGACGGCAAGACGGTCCGTACGATCCCGATCACCGCGGGCGCCCCGTCCACGACGACGTACAACGGCCAGATGGTCATATCGGAGAAGCTCAAGGTGACCCGGATGAACGGCGCCACCGTCGGCTTCGGCGGCGAGTACGACATCAAGGACGTCCCCAACGCGATGCGCCTGTCGGACTCCGGCACCTTCATCCACGGCAACTACTGGGCGTCCGCCGGCACCTTCGGCTCCGCCAACGTCTCCCACGGCTGCGTCGGCCTGCGCGACCAGCGCGGCGCGGGCAGCAAGAGCACCCCGGCCGCCTGGTTCTGGAACGGCTCCCTGATCGGCGACGTGGTCGTCGTCAAGAACTCGCGCGACAAGCAGATCGCCCCGGAGAACGGCCTCAACGGCTGGAACATGTCGTGGGAGGACTGGAAGAAGTAGTTCTTCCTCCCCGAGGGGAAGGGCGGGCCCGGCGCACTGTGACCAAGTGCACCGGGCCCGCACCCGTTTCACGGGCGTGAACGGCCGCTAACCTCCCCGTATGACAGTCACCCTCTCCGTCACCTCGGGCGTCGGCACGATCCGCCTCGACCGCCCTCCGATGAACGCCCTCGACGTCGCCACCCAGGACCGCCTGCGCGAGCTGGCCGAGGAGGCGACCGGCCGCGACGACGTGCGCGCCGTCGTCCTCCACGGCGGCGAGAAGGTCTTCGCGGCGGGCGCGGACATCAAGGAGATGCAGGCGATGGACCACGCCGCGATGGTGGTCCGCTCCCGCGCGCTCCAGGAGTCCTTCACCGCCGTCGCCCGCATCCCCAAGCCGGTCGTCGCCGCCATCACGGGCTACGCGCTCGGGGGCGGCTGCGAGCTGGCCCTGTGCGCCGACTTCCGCATCGCCGCCGACAACGCCAAGCTCGGCCAGCCCGAGATCCTGCTCGGCCTCATCCCGGGCGCGGGCGGCACCCAGCGCCTGTCCCGCCTGGTCGGCCCCGCCAAGGCCAAGGACCTCATCTTCACCGGCCGGATGGTCAAGGCGGACGAGGCCCTGACGCTGGGCCTGGTCGACCGGGTGGTCCCCGCCGCCGAGGTCTACGAGCAGGCCCACGCCTGGGCCGCGAAGCTCGCCCAGGGGCCGGCGCTCGCGCTGCGCGCCGCCAAGGAGTCCATCGACTCGGGTCTGGAGACGGACCTGGAGACCGGCCTGGCCATCGAACGCACGTGGTTCGCGGGCCTGTTCGCCACCGAGGACCGGGAGCGGGGGATGCGCAGCTTCGTGGAGGAGGGCCCCGGCAAGGCCAAGTTCCTCTGATCCGTGGCCGATTGACGCGGGGTCGCCCGAAGGAGAGGGTTAGCCCAGCCTTAAGCGGGCCTTAAGGAAATACGCGCCTCCCACTCCGGGTGATCACCCGCATGCACCGAGTCATCGCAGCTCACGGCCCTGACGGCCGCTCGCGCATGTCTCCGGCACATGCCAGGAGCCGCCCTGCGGGCGGGGTGTTCCGGGGGTCTGTTTCTCCCGGAACACCCCGCGTCGCGCCGCCGGCGGCCATGATGGGGGGCATGGCGGGCCTGGAAGGTGTGGAGGAGCCGCGGCAGCAGGGTCAGGCGACCGCTGCGCGGTGGTTGCCGGCCGTCGAGTGCGAACGTACGCGCGGAGAGCGGGCGTCGTTCGGCGACCCGACGGAGGCCGAGGTGAAGCTGCCCTCGCTGGGCGAGTCGGCGGGCACCGCGCGCCGGCTCACCCTGTGGGTGGTGCAGCACAAGTGGGGGCTCTCCCCCCAGGTCTCGGAGTTCGCCGTACTGCTCGTCTCGGAGCTGGTCGGCAACGCGGTACGGCATACGGGCGCGCGGGTCTTCGGGCTGCGGATGCTGCGCCGCCGGGGCTGGATCCGCATCGAGGTGCGCGACCCCTCGCGCGGGCTGCCCTGCCTGATGCCGGTGAGCGAGCTGGACGTGAGCGGCCGGGGCCTGTTCCTCGTCGACAAGCTCTCCGACCGCTGGGGCGTGGACCTGCTGCCGCGCGGCAAGACGACGTGGTTCGAGATGCGGGTGGTGGACCGCGAGCGCTGAAGCCCGTCGCGGACGCTCGGGGCGGAGCTCGGTATTCAGCCGTACGCCATCGCTGATTCACGCATCGAATCCCATACTTATGCAGCGAAAGCCAGGCCCGTGGCCCATCTCACCAACGATTCACATCTAAACTATGCTGCTTTGCCCGCTTTTGCCCGAGTAAGAGTTTTTGGCTTGAAGGCTCCCGTCTGCCATAGTCGGAGCCACGGACCCCATTGACCCGGGCAAGTTCGTCATCCGGCCCCGGAGCACACCCCTTCCGCTCCGCGGCCCCCTCGGAAGCCCCCACAGCGCGCCCCACCCCGGCGCCGGGGGGCTTCTGGCGTTTCCGGGCGGCGGCGGGCCCGGTGTCCGTACGGGTGTCGGTGTCTGGTCCGAGGTTCTGGCATCGGCGTCTGTTCCGGCCCTGGCCTCCACCGCGGTTCCGGTGCCCGTCCCGGGCCCGGCGTCCGGGTGTCCGTCCGGGCCGCCCGTGCCCGCCCCGGCCCCCGCTCCCGCGCCGACCTCCGCCAACGCCCCCGCGGCCGCACCCACTTCCGGTCCGGCCGGTTGACCTCGCAGCCCCCGCGCCGGCGCATACGCGCAACCGGACCCACTGACCCGCCCAAGGCCCTGCCGCCCGACGAACAAAACGCCCTCGATGGACCAATCGTGAAAATTCTCGCTTTTCACACTTAGGGTGCTCACCCGGGGCGCACCCGCCCCCGCCCGGCGCCCCACCCATACCGGCGAGGTGACCCCATCACACCACCGACCGACCGCCGCGCCCTGATGCGCGCCGGAACAGGTGCCGCCCTGACCGCCGCGCTCAGCACGGCCTGCGCCGCCCCCTCGGTACGCACCGGAGCCACCCCGCCCCCGAGCCCGTCCGACGGCACCGGCGGCACGCCCCCCGGCCCGGACGGCACCGGCGCCGCTGCCTCCCCGTACCGCACGAACGGCACGACAGGCCCCGGCGGCCGCCGCGTCCGCACCCGCGTCGCCCCGGCCCCCCGCCGTTTCCCCGGCCACCCGGCGCAGATCGAGCACGGCCCCCGCGACCGTCCCGCGGTCGCCCTCACCTTCCACGGCCAGGGCGACCCCGCCATCGCGCGCACCCTGCTCGCCCAGGCCGAGCGTGCCGGGGCGCGCGTCACCGTCCTCGCCGTCGGCAGTTGGCTCGACGAGCACCCGGCGATGGCCCGCCGCATCCTCGACGGAGGCCACGACCTCGGCAACCACACCCAGCGCCACCTCACGGTCTCGGACATGCCGGACGCCGAAGCCCTTCGCGAGATCACCGACTGCGCCCGCCGCCTGCGCCGCCTCACCGGCTCGATCGGCACCTGGTTCCGCCCCTCGCGCACCCAGTACGCGACCGCGCGCGTCCAGCGCCTCGCCGCCCGCGCGGGCTACCCCCACGTCCTCTCCTACGACGTGGACTCCCTCGACTTCACCTCGCCCGGCGCGACGGCCGTCACCCGCAAGGTCGCCGGGGAGATCCGCAACGGATCCGTGGTGAGCCTGCACTTCGGTTACGCGGACACGGTCGCCGCGCTGCCCGCCCTCCTCGACGACCTCCACCGCCGCGGTCTGCGCGCGGTCACCACCACGGAGCTGCTGACCCCATGACCCCCCGCCAACACACCCGTGCCCGTACCCGTGCCCTCACCGGAACCCTCTGCCTCGCCGGAATCCTCCTCTCGACCCTCGCGGCCTGCGCCGACGGCACGGAGAACGCCGCGGCCCCCGGCACGAAGGCGGCCGCCCCGCCGGCCCAGCCCGCGAAGGTGGTCCCGGCCGGCCTCCCCGGCATGCCCCCGGTCCAGAACCCCAAGGACATCTACGCGGCCAACCGCCCGGGCAACATCGCCCCGGTCGCCCGCAACTTCCCCTCCCGCGTCTACGTCCCCAACACCAACTCCAACACCGTCTCGGTCATCGACCCCAAGACCTACAAGGTCATCGAAACGATCCCCGTCGGCATCCAGCCCCAGCACGTCGTCCCCTCCTGGGACATGAAGACCCTCTGGGTCAACAACAACCGCGGCCACACCCTGACCCCCATCAACCCCGCCAACGGCAAAGCCGGGAAGCCCGTGGAGGTCCACGACCCCTACAACCTCTACTTCACCCCGAACGGCAAGCACGCCGTCGTCATGGCCTCGATGGACCGCGAACTGGTCTTCCGCGACCCCCACACCATGAACCGGGTGAAGACCGAACCCGTCACCTGCGCGGGCGTCAACCACGCCGACTTCTCCGCCGACGGCCGCTACTTCATCGTGTCCTGCGAGTTCTCCGGCGAACTCCTCAAGGTCGACACGGAGAAGATGAAGGTCATCGGCCAGCAGAAGCTCCCCTTCGCGGGAGCGATGCCCCAGGACGTGAAGATCTCCCCCGACGGCAAGACCTTCTACATCGCCGACATGATGGCCCACGGCATGTGGGTCCTGGACGGCGAGAAGTTCACCACCCCCCGGCTCCTGCCCACGGGCAAGGGCTGCCACGGCCTCTACATCTCCCGCGACTCCAAGGAGATGTACGTCCCCAACCGCGGCGAGGGCTCGATCTCCGTCTTCGACTTCGCCAAGAACAAGCTCACCAAGAAGTGGCGCCTGCCCGACGGCGGCAGCCCCGACATGGGCGGGGTCTCCGCCGACGGCAAGGTGCTGTGGCTGGCCGGACGCTACGACTCCGAGGTCTACGCGATCGACACCACCAGCGGCCGCCAACTGGCCCGCATCCCCGTCGGCGACGGCCCCCACGGCCTCGCCGTCTACCCCCAGCCGGGCCGCTACTCCCTGGGCCACACGGGAATCTTCCGCTGACCCCACCCGCGGAAGGCGGGCCAGACCTTCCCCCGGCCCCCACCGCGTACACGGCCCCGCGCCCTTCGCAGGCGCGGGGCCGCACCGATCCCCGCCCCGCCCCACCCCGGCGCACACCAGGGCCGCTAACCTGTCGCCGTATTGGCCTGACTGCACCAAGGGGTGGACCACATGGCGGACATCGACACCGAGTCGGCGCGCACGGCGTTCGACAAGTTCGACAAGAACGGCGACGGCACCATCACGGCCGCCGAGTACAAGAGCGTGATGGCGGAGCTCGGCGACTTCACGGTCACCGAGACCGTGGCCCAGGCCGTCATCAACGCGCACGACGGCAACGCCGACGGCCGTCTGACCTTCGACGAGTTCCTGGCCTCCCGCAAGGCCTGACCGAACCCGACCCACGCACGAAGGGCCGGACCCCCACCCGGGGCCCGGCCCTTTCGCATCCCCCCGCCACCTACCCCTGCCCGTCCAGCTCCCGCAGCTCCACCATGGCCCCCTCCAGCCACGTCACCCAGAACCGCTCCATCTCGATGCCGGCCCGCAGCACCAGCAGCTGGATGCGTTCCTCCCGCCCGTCGGCCCCCGCGGGGAAGTCCCGCTTCTCGATCTCCTGATACGTGGCCAACTGCACCCGGTGCAGTCCCAGATGCCGCTCGACCTCACCGAGCAGCTCCCCGGTGCCCACCATGGCCGCCGCCCGCAGCCGCAACGCGAACGCGTCCCGCAACGGCTTCGGGTCCTCCGCCTTCGCCACCCACGCGATCAGCTCCTCGCGCCCGGCGGGCAGCACCTCGTACTCCCGCTTCTGCCCCCGCGTCGGCACGTCCTGCGGCAGCGCCCTGATGAACCCGGCCCCCTCCAGCTTCCCGAGCTCGCGGTAGATCTGCTGATGGGTGGCCGACCAGAAGTACCCGATCGACATGTCGAACCGCCGCGTCAACTCCAACCCCGACGAGGGCTTCTCCAACAGGGCCGTGAGAATCGCATGCGCCAATGACATCCCCGCATCCTAGACACCCCCCTCCCTCCGCCCCCTCGACCGAGCCCCCGGGCGACGACCCCCCTCCCGGCCCTCTTCCCCCTCCCTCCTCACAACGGGGCAGCCCCCTTCCTCCGCCCTCTTGGGCGACGGAGCCGCCATCCCCCGTCCCCGCCCCCTGAGCGACGGGACCGCCATCCCCCCACCCCCTTGCGACGGAGCCGCCGTCCTCCCGCCCCCGTTCCCCTGGGCGACGGGAGCGTCATCCTCCGTCCCAGCCCTCTTGGGCGACGGGGCCGCCCCAAGGGGGCGAGGGGGGTGCCCCCTGCTCGGGCGAAGCCGAGAACTCGGGGGAGGGCGGGCAAAGGGGCGGCCCCGCCCGATCCGGGCCCACCCCGGTCCCGGCCCCTGCCCGCACCCCCGACACCGAACACCCCCGACGGGCTGCCGCCCCTCCGCCAGGCCCCCCACCAGGGCCCCGCCCTAAAGCCCCGCCCCCACCTCCACCCCCCGCTTGATCGCCCGCTTCGCATCCAGCTCCGCCGCCACCTCAGCCCCCCCGATCAAATGCGCCGACACACCCCCGCCGACCAACCCCTCGTACAGATCCCGCCTCGGTTCCTGCCCCGTGCACAGCACGACCGAATCCACCTCCAGCACCCGTCGCCGGCCCCCCACCACGACATGCACCCCCGCATCATCGATCCGCTCGTACGTGGCACCGGCGACCATCTCCACCCCCCGCTTCGCCAGCTCCGCCCGGTGGATCCACCCCGTGGTCTTCCCCAGCCCGGCCCCCACCTTCGTCTCCTTGCGCTGCAACAAGTGCACCGTCCGCCGCGCCCGCCCCCGCTCAGGAGCCCGCAGCCCGCCCCGCGCCCCGTACTCCACATCCACACCCCACTGCCGGAAGAACACCTCCGGCGACAAGGCAGCCCCCTCGCCCTCATCCGTGAGGAACTCCGCCACATCGAAGCCGATGCCGCCCGCCCCGAGGACCGCCACCCGCTC
This sequence comes from Streptomyces sp. NPDC088745, assembly GCF_044751045.1. Taxonomy (NCBI): domain Bacteria; kingdom Bacillati; phylum Actinomycetota; class Actinomycetes; order Kitasatosporales; family Streptomycetaceae; genus Streptomyces; species Streptomyces sp. NPDC088745. The sequence continues at coordinate 2,084 of NZ_JBIVLB010000002.1, read as the reverse complement.
CCCGACCTCCACCTCGCCGCGCAGCACCTCCAGGTACCCCACGACGCTCCGGTGTCCGACCCCCTCGATCTCCGGCACCCGAGGCGTCACCCCGGTGGCGACCACCACCTCGTCGTACGCCCCGTCCTTCAGCCCCTCAACCGTCACGGCAGCACCCAGCCGCACCTCGACCCCGAACTCCCGCAGCCGATTGCGGAAGTACCGCAGCGTCTCGTCGAACTCCTGCTTCCCCGGCACCCGGCGCGCCACGTTCAACTGCCCGCCGACCTCGCCGGCCGCGTCGAACAGCGTCACCGCGTGCCCCCGCTCCGCCGCCGTCACCGCACACGCCAGCCCGGCCGGCCCCGCCCCGACGACAGCCACCCGCTTGCGCGACCGCGTCGGCGCGAGCACCAGCTCCGTCTCATGACAGGCCCGCGGATTCACCAGGCAGGACGTGATCTTCCCGCTGAAGGTGTGGTCCAGGCAGGCCTGGTTGCACCCGATGCAGGTATTGATGGAATCGGCGCGCCCCGCCCGCGCCTTCGCCACGAAGTCCGGGTCCGCCAGGAACGGCCGCGCCAACGACACCAGATCCGCATAACCCCCCGCGAGCAGTTCCTCCGCCAGGTCCGGCGTGTTGATCCGGTTCGTCGTCACGAGCGGCACGCCCACCGCCCCCATGACCTTCTTCGTCACCCACGCGAACGCCCCGCGCGGCACCGAGGTCGCGATGGTCGGAATCCGCGCCTCGTGCCACCCGATCCCGGTGTTGATGATGTCCGCCCCGGCCGCCTCCACCGCCTTCGCCAGCTCGACGACCTCGCCGAAACTGGAACCGCCCGGCACCAGATCCAGCATCGACAGCCGGTACATCACGATGAACTCGCGCCCCACCCGTTCCCGCACCCGCCGCAGGATCTCCAACGGGAACCGCACCCTGTTCTCGAACGGCCCGCCCCACCGGTCGTCCCTCTTATTGGTGTGCTCCGCGATGAACTCATTGATCAGATACCCCTCCGACCCCATGATCTCGACGCCGTCGTACCCGGCCTCCTGCGCCAGCGCCGCCGCCCGCACGAAGTCCTCGACGGTCTCCTCGACCTCCGCATCGCTCATCTCATGGGGTACGTACGGGCTGATCGGCGCCTGCACCGCACTCGGCGCCACCAGGTCCGGGTGGTAGGCGTACCGCCCGAAGTGCAGGATCTGCATCGCGATCCGCCCACCCGCCGCATGCACGGCGTCCGTGACGACCCGGTGCCGCGCCGCTTCGTCCGGTGTCGTCAGCTTCGCGCCCCCGGGATACGGCCGTCCCCGGTCGTTCGGCGCGATCCCCCCGGTCACCATGAGCCCCACCCCGCCCCGCGCCCGCTCGGCGTAGAACGCGGCCATCCGCTCGAACCCGTTCTCCGCCTCCTCCAGCCCCACGTGCATGGACCCCATGACGACCCGGTTGGGCAGCGTGACGAACCCCAGATCCAACGGGGCCAGCAGATGCGGGTACCGCTCCGACTTCGACGGGCTCGACTGGCTCATCCGACGCCTCCATGCGTCCATGCGCTCACGCGACGACTCTTGTGCAACAAGTTGCATAATAGAGTCCAGGAGTGCGGATGCCGGGTGAGCGCTGAGTCACATCGAACCCCGCTCGCTCGGGTTTGACGCGGACTCCGGGCTTCCGTAAGGTTCTGCGGGTTGTCCTATGTGAGCACCGGTCCTCAACCGGCCCAGTGGCAGCCATTCCGCAGAAACCATGATCAATGAGCCGACATCAGTCGCGCCCATTGCCCTGCACTTTTGCGAAATGAGGAATCCGCGTTCGAAAGAACGCCCCCGATTGGCATCGGGGCCCAGGAATCCGCTAATGTCTCACTCGTCGAAACGGCCCAACAGCCGCAAGACAAGCCCCCACTGACTGGGAATCAGGCCCGAAAGGATCTGATAGAGTCGGAGCCGCCGGAAAGGGAAAACGCGAAAGCGAAGAACCTGGAAAGCAGCGAGCGGAAACCGAGGAAATCGGCACTGGAAACAGTCTGATAGAGTCGGAGACGCAAGAACAACAGAAACACCGAACGAAAACGTCCGGAGGAAAGCCCGCAGGG
>NZ_JBIVLB010000001.1:908435-1020515 GCF_044751045.1 Streptomyces sp. NPDC088745 | reverse complement strand
CAACATATTTGGCGTTGACTTTTGGCACGCTGTTGAGTTCTCAAGGAACGGACGCTTCCTTCGTACTCACCCCTGCGGGCTTTCCTCCGGACGTTGTCGTTCGGTGTTTCTGTTGTTCTTGCGTCTCCGACTCTATCAGACTGTTTCCAGTGCCGATTTCCTCGGTTTCCGCTCGACGCTTTCCAGGTTCTTCGCTTTCGCGATTTCCCTTTCCGGCGGCTCCGACTCTATCAGATCCTTTCGGGCCTGATTCCCAGTCAGCGGGAGGTTGTCCTTGCGGCTGTTGGGCCGTTTCGACGTCCCAAACTCTAGTGGATTTTCCCGGTGAACCGAAATCGGCTCCCAGTGTCAGAATTCGGCATGCCGAAATTGACCCTGGCGGGAGATCGTGAGGAGTTTGGTTGCCGCTTTCGCGGCGGGAGGTGATGCCGCAGAACCGTTACGGCTGCGGCAACTCGGAGAACCTTACGGATCCCGGTGGGGGGTGTCAACCCCTCCACCCTGCCCCCGAACGGGCGTCGGAAACGGTGTGCGGAGCGTTCCGTATGAGAGGTGTCAGTCCAGGTCGGTGAGGCGGCCGCCGGCGTCCGGCTGGGCGTCCTCGACGCGGCGCAGGAGGCGGGTCAGCATCTCGCCGAGGCCGGCCCGTTCCTCCGCGGCGAGGTCCTGGAGGAGGTCCTCCTCGAAGGAGGAGGCCATCCGCATCGCCTCCAGCCACTTCGTACGGCCCTCGTCTGTCAGCTCGACGATGACGCGGACGCGGTTGTTCTCGTCGCGGTCGCGGGTGACCAGGCCCTCGCCTGCCATGCGGTCGATGCGGTGGGTCATCGCGGCCGGGGTCAGGCCCAGACGCTTGGCGAGCTCGCCGGGGCCCAGGCGGTAGGGGGCGCCGGAGACCACGAGGGTCTTGAGGACTTCCCACTCCGCGTTGCTGATGCCGAGCGCGGCGACCTGGCGGCCGTACGCGACGTTCATCCGGCGGTTCAGCCGGCCGAGGGCCGAGACGACCTTCTCCACCTGGGGGTCGAGGTCGCGGAATTCGCGTTGGTATGCGGCGATCTGCTCGTCGAGGCTCGGCTCATGAGGGCCGGGCGTCTCTGGCGTGTCTGGCATCCGCGAAGTATGGCACGGGGCGCGTTGGCATTGAAGTCCTTCTCTGTGTACTGTTGAGCTTCGAACTTTACTGTTGAAGTCTTCGGACTTCAGGTCTTCAGGGTTGAGGTGAGTATGACCAAGGCGATGGGCTCGGCGATGCGGCGGATTCAGGCAGGCAACGCGCTGAGTGCGTTCGGGCTCGGATTCACGGTTCCGTATCTGTACGTGTACGTGGCTCAGGTGCGGGATCTTGGACCGACGTCGGCGGGCATCGTTCTTGGCGCCTTCGCCATGGCGGCTCTGGTGGCGCTCCCCTTCGTGGGGGCGCTGATCGACCGGCGCGGGCCCGTGCCCGTACTCATCGGGGCCGCGCTGTCGGCGGCCGTGGGCGCGGTCGCGCTCGGCAGTGCGGCGAGCCTGGTGACGACCGTGGCGTCGGCGGCCGTGCTCGGCGTGGGGACGGCGGTCATGCAGCCGGCGCTCGCGACGATGATCGTGCGGTGCTCGCTGCCGGAGACCCGGACGCGTGCCTTCGCCATGCAGTTCTTCCTGGCCAACCTCGGCCTGGGCATCGGCGGGCTCATCGGCGGTCAGATCGTCGACAAGAACGACCCGACCACCTTCACGCTGCTGTTCGGGATCGAAGCGGTGATGTTCCTGGTGCTCGCCGGGATCGCGATGACCGTGCGGATGCCGCACATTCCCCTCGTCGAGGGCGCTGCCGCCGGGCGGGGCTTCTTCGCCGGGATCAGGACGATGGCCCGGCACAAGGCGATGATGCAGCTCTGCGGGCTCGGGTTCGTCATCTTCTTCGCGTGCTACGGACAGTTCGAGTCCGGGCTCGCCGCGTACGGCACCGAGGCCGCCGGAATCGACCCGTCGACGCTCGGCATCGCGCTCGCCGCCAACACGGCGATGATCGTGGTGGCGCAGTTCCTGGTGCTGAAGTTCGTCGAGCGCCGGAAGCGCTCGCGGATGATCGCGCTGGTCGGGCTGATCTGGACCGTGGCGTGGATCGCGGCCGGGTACGCGGGCCTCGGGCACGGCAGCCAGACGATGGCCACCGCCGCGTTCATCTCGACGTACGCGCTCTTCGGGCTCGGTGAGGCGATGCTGTCGCCGACCGTCGCGCCGCTGGTGGCCGACCTGGCGCCGGAATCCATGGTGGGGACGTACAACTCGGCCTTCGCGCTGGTGAAGCAGCTCGCGCTGGCGGTCGGGCCGGCCGTGGGCGGGCCCATGGGGGCCTCGCTCCACATGCCGTACATCGTGACCTTCATCCTGTTCTCGCTCGGCATCAGCGTGCTGGCGCTGCGGATGGGCAAGCGGCTCACGCCCGCGCAGGACCTGCCGGTTCCGGTGGCGTCCATCGTGGTCGCCAAGAACGTGCCGGCCGAGGGCGAGAGCGCCGTGAAGACTGCCGCGTAACCGCTCAGGAATCGGGCAGGGCGAACTCGCACCAGACCGCTTTCCCGCCGCCCGGTGTGCGGCGCGAACCCCAGGACGAGGCGATCGTCGCGACGATCGAGATGCCTCGTCCTGCTTCGTCCGCGGGCTCGGCCCGGCGGCGGCGGGGGAGGTGGTCGTCGCCGTCGGTGACCTCGATGATCAGGCGGCGGTCCGTACGGCGCAGGCGCAGACGCATGGGCGGGGTGCCGTGCTGGAGCGAGTTCGCGACGAGTTCGCTGGTGGCCAGGACGCCCAGGTCGGACAGTTCGACCGGGAAGCGCCAGGAGGAGAGGACTCCGGTGGCGAAGGCGCGGGCGCGGGGGGCCGCCTCGATGCCGCCGAGGAGTTCCAGGGCGGCGTTGTGGAACAGCTCGGCGTCGTGGCCCTTGCGGGCGGGGTGCTGGACGACCAGGACGGCGACGTCGTCGTCGTGGTCGGTGGTGATCCCGAGGGCGCGCATCAGGCGGTCGCAGACGACCTGCGGGGTGCCGGTCGCGCCGGAGAGGGCGCGTTCGAGGGCGGCGACGCCCTCGTCGATGTCCTCCCGACGGCGCTCGACCAGGCCGTCCGTGTAGAGGACGGCGGTGGAGCCGGGCGGCAGGGCGATCGTGCCGGACGTGTGCATCCAGCCGCCCGTGCCGAGCGGCGGGCCCGTGTGGTCCTCGGCGCGGTGGACCGTGCCGTCCTCCTCGCGGACGAGGATGGGGAGATGGCCGGCGGAGGCGTAGACGAGGCGGCCCTCGTTGGGGTCGTGGACGGCGTACACGCAGGTGGCGATCTGGCTGGCGTCGATCTCGGCGGCGAGGCCGTCCAGGAGTTGCAGGACCTCGTGCGGCGGGAGGTCGAGGCGCGCGTAGGCGCGCACGGCGGTGCGGAGCTGGCCCATCACGGCCGCCGCGCGCACGCCGCGGCCCATCACGTCGCCGATGACCAGGGCCGTGCGGCCGGCGCCGAGGGTGATCACGTCGTACCAGTCGCCGCCGACGGCCGCGTCCTTGCCGCCGGGCTGGTAGGTGGCGGCGATGCGCAGGTCGTCCGGCTGTTCCAGCTCCTGCGGGAGCAGCGAGCGCTGGAGGGTGACGGCCGTTTCGCGCTGGCGGCGTTCGGCGGCGCGCAGCCTTTCGGCGGCGTCGGCGTGGTCGGTGACGTCGGCGGCGAAGACCAGGACGCCGCCGCCGTCGGGGAAGTCCAGGGGCGTGCAGGTGATCGTGTACGAGCCGCCCTTGGCCGTACGACGGGACTTGACCGTACGGGGCGTGCCGCTGCGCAGGACCTGGTCCATCAGCGGCAGCAGGCCCAGCTCCTCCAGTTCGGGCAGCCCGGTGGCGGCGGGCACGCCGGGGGCGCGGTCGCCGAACACGGCGGCGTAGGCGTCGTTGACGTACGCGACACGGTGTTCGGGGCCGTGGACCAGGGCGACCAGGGCCGGGAGGTGGCCGAGGACCTCGCGCAGGGAGAGGTCGTCGAGGGTGGGCGGGCGCGGTTCGTCGGCGGCCGGTGCGGTCCCGTCGGCCGGGGTCTCGTCGGGCTGCCCGGCCTCGCCGCGGGCGGCCGGCACGGACCCGCGGTCGGACCGGGCTGCCGCGCGGCGCTGCGTTCCGGGGAACCGGGCGCTCCAGCGGGTGAAGTTCACTGAACTACTTGCCTCATGATCGGAGAGGTGGTGCAGGTCGGCTGGGTCCCGGGGCTCGCCCGGGGTGCTGCGGTGCTTCGGTGGGGCAGGTGCGGAAGTGCGCGGTGGCCGGTCCGCGCGGGCCACTCCCGTACGACCGCCTGGTGCGGCGGCCGTGCGGTCGGTGAGCGCGCACGGGGCGGCGTGCGTGATCACTGTGTGCAGGCGCGGGTCAACCTATCGTCACACGTCCAGTGTGACGGACCGCACTGACAGCCGGTAATCGAGAGGACGTCAGCGGAGCCCGGGAGGTTCGCCGCCCGCCGCGAGTTCGAATTCCGCGCGCGGGTGTTCCAGCGAGCCGAGCGAGACGATCTCACGTTTGAAGAGGCCGGAGAGGGTCCATTCGGCGAGCACCCGGGCCTTGCGGTTGAAGGTGGGGACCCGGCTGAGGTGGTAGGCGCGGTGCATGGCCCAGGCGGGGAGGCCCTTGAGGCGGCGGCCGTAGACGAACGCCACCCCCTTGTGCAGTCCCAGGGAGGCGACCGAGCCGACGTGCTTGTGGCGGTAGTCGCTGAGGGGGCGCTGCTCCAGGGAGGCCACGAGGTTCTCGGCGAGGACCTTGGCCTGGCGGACGGCGTGCTGGGCGTTGGGCGCGCAGTCCTCGCCCTTCCCGGGCGAGGTCAGGTCGGGGACGGCGGCCGCGTCTCCGGCGGCCCACGCGTGCGGCGCGCCCTCGACGGCGAGCTGGGCGGTGCAGCGCAGGCGGCCCCTCTCGTCGCGCGGGAGGCTGCTGGCGGCGAGGACGGGGTGGGGTTTGACGCCGGCGGTCCACACCAGGGTGCGGGTGGGGAAGCGGGCGCCGTCGTCGAGGGCGGCGACGCGGTTGTCGACGGAGGTCAGCCGGGTGTTCAGGCGGATGTCGACGCCCCGGCCGCGCAGCTCCCGCACGGCGTACTTGCCCATCTTCTCGCCGACCTCGGGGAGGATCCGGTCGCTGGCCTCGACCAGGATCCACTTCAGGTCGGCGGGCTTGATGTTGTGGTAGTAGCGGGAGGCGTAGCGGGCCATGTCCTCCAGCTCGCCGAGGGCTTCGACGCCCGCGTAGCCGCCGCCGACGAAGACGAAGGTGAGGGCGGCGTCGCGGACGGCGGGGTCGCGGGTGGAGGAGGCGATGTCCATCTGTTCGATGACGTGGTTGCGCAGCCCGATGGCCTCCTCGACGGTCTTGAAGCCGATGCCGTGGTCGGCGAGGCCGGGGACGGGGAGGGTGCGGGAGACGGAACCGGGGGCGAGCACCAGTTCGTCGTACGTCATCCGCCGGGGTCCGGTGCCCTCCTCGGCGGTGGCGAGGGTGGTGACGGTGGCCGTGCGCCGGGCGTGGTCGATCGCGTTCACCTCGCCGACGAGGATGCGGCAGTGCGGCAGCACGCGGCGCAGCGGGACGACGACGTGGCGCGGCGAGATGGATCCGGCGGCGGCTTCCGGCAGGAAGGGCTGGTACGTCATGTAGGGGTCCGGCGTCACCACGGTGATCTCCGCGCCGCCCTGCCCGGTCCCCCGGGGAAGCTGTCGTTTCAGCTTCCGCTGGAGGTGCAGCGCGGTGTACATGCCGACGTATCCGCCGCCTACCACGAGAATGCGCACTGGATTTGTCACCGTCCCATGAGGCAACGGGCGCGGGCCTTTGTCCACAGGGCCGGTCGTATTGCCTGACGGGACGCCAGCCACCTTTCACCGTTCCCGAGTTGCTGTCGGGGATGGATAAGCCTGAGGTATGCGCTGGTCAGAGGGTGCCAGGGGGAATTTCGGGAGGCCCGGGGCCGGGCAGAGCCGGGCAACCGCGACGTTCGGGGGGTGCACCGTGCGGAACAACCCCCTTCTGAATCGCCCCGCGCTCAACTATGTTCGTATCTCGTCGGGGTGGCGGGATGGATGCACGTGTGACCCGTGAACTCCGGCAGTCAGGGCGGGGAGTGTCTCCGGGGGGAGACATCATTACCGGGGGAACGCTGATGCACATTCAGGATTCACATTGGCAGGCTGCCGTGTCATCGGCAGGTTCGGCCGCTTCGTCGGCCGCGCCGACGGCCGGTGGAGCGGACGGCAACGGGCGGGTGGGTGCGGGCGGTTCGTCCGTGGCGCCCCGGTCGGCGCCGCTCCGCGTGGACGCACAGCGCAATCTCGAACACGTGCTGCGGGCCGCCCGCGAGGTGTTCGGGGAGCTCGGTTACGGGGCGCCGATGGAGGACGTCGCGCGCCGGGCCCGGGTCGGGGTGGGCACGGTCTACCGGCGCTTCCCGAGCAAGGACGTACTGGTGCGGCGGATAGCCGAGGAGGAGACCTCCCGGCTGACCGAGCAGGCGCGCACGGCACTGGGGCAGGAGGACGAGCCCTGGTCGGCGCTGTCGCGGTTCCTGCGCACGTCGGTGGCGTCGGGGGCGGGCAGGCTGCTGCCGCCGCAGGTGCTGCGGGTCGGGGCGCACGACGCCGACGGCGAGGGCCCGCGCGACGGCGCCGCGCGCGGGCCCGGCCGGGTGCCGCAGCAGCGGCAGCCCGGGGAAGCTCCGGACCTGCGGCTGGTCGAGCAGGACGGTTCGACGGGCGGTCCGCTGGGCGGGTCGCCGGGCGGGTCCGTCCAGGACGGTCCGGACGGCGCGGGGGCGGCGACGCTCCTGGAGGTCGTGGGCCGGCTGGTGGACCGGGCGCGGGCGGCGGGTGAGCTGCGGGGCGACGTGACCGTGGCGGACGTGCTGCTGGTGATCGCCACGGCGGCTCCTTCGCTGCCGGACCCGGCGCAGCAGGCGGCGGCGTCGTCGCGGCTGCTGGACATCCTGCTGGAGGGTCTGCGGTCACGGCCGGCCTCCTGACGTGAACAACGGCGCGAAACAGCCCTCCGCGATGGGGGTGTGGCGTACCGCGGGCCCGCCGGCTTCTCCCCGAAAGGGTGAGGACTAGCGCTCTGTTTCGGGAAAACTCCCCGGACGGGTGGTTGGCGGGCTTGAGCGGCTTTCGGCGCGTCGCCCTGTGGGACTCTTGGCCGGTGTTGCGGTCGATGGGTGTTTACGGGGGCTTCCGCCATGGGTGTTGAGGAGCGGGACGGGTTCCCCGGGGACGGCGAGGACGCCGGCGCCGACGAGAGCACGGCCGAGGCCCGTAGTGCGTTTCCGGCCGACGGGCTCTTCTCGGGTGACGGGGTTTCCCCGGCCGGAGGGCTCCCTTCCGTTGACGGCGTCTCTGCCGCCGACGGTGGCCCCGCGGACGACGGTGGCCCTGCGGCCGCCGGGGCCGGTGCCGGGGTGCCCGCGCGGCAGGTGCCCAGTCAGGGCGGACCGCTGGGAGCGACCCCCGCGCCGGCGGCCGAGCGCGGCCCCGACCCCACGAGCGTGCCGCAGCAGCGCGGCGGCGGGATCCCGCGCGGCGAACCCGGTCCCTCCGACGCCGACCTGGTCGACCGGATGCGGGCCGGGGACAACGGCGCGTACGAAGAGCTCTTCCGGCGGCACTCGGACGCGGTGCGGCGCTACGCGCGCACGTGCTGCCGGGACGCGCACACCGCCGACGACCTGACCGCCGAGGTCTTCGCCAGGACCCTGCAGGCGGTACGGGGCGGCGCCGGCCCGGAGCACGCCGTACGCGCGTATCTGATGACGACGGTGCGGCGGGTCGCGGCGGCGTGGACGAGGACGGCGCGGCGCGAGCAGCTCGTCGAGGACTTCGCGGTGTTCGCCGACCAGGCGGCGCGGGTCGCGGAGGCGCGGGACGACGACACGCTGGACCTGGGCGCGGACGTGCGCGCGATGCACGAGGCGGAGCAGACGCTCGCCATGCAGGCCTTCCGGTCGCTGCCCGAGCGGTGGCAGGCGGTGCTGTGGCACACCACGGTCGAGGAGGAGTCGCCGAGTGAGGTGGCTCCGCTGTTCGGGCTCACGGCGAACGCGACGGCCGTACTGGCGTCGCGGGCGCGGGAGGGCCTGAAGCAGGCGTACTTGCAGGCGCACGTGAGTACGGCGCTGACGGCCGGCGGGGACTGTGCGCAGTACGCGGACCGGCTGGGCGCCTATGCGCGGGGCGGGCTGCGGATGCGGGCCGAGCGGGGGCTGCGCAAGCACCTGGAGGAGTGCGCGAAGTGCCGGCTGGCCGCGGGTGAGTTGCGTGACGTGAACGCGGGGATTCCGGCGCTGCTGCCGGTGGCGGTCATCGGGTGGGTGGCCGCGGGGTATTCGGTGAAGGCCGCGGGGATCGTGGCGGGCGGGGCGGGGGCCGCCGCCGGGGCGGGGGCCGCCGGGGCCGGCGCCGGGGGCGCCGCTGCCGGTGGGGCGGGCGGGGTCGCGGCGGAGGGGCTGGGGGCTCCGGTGAAGGCGGGGATCGGCGCGGCGGTGGCCGTGGCGGTGGCGGCGGGGCTGGTGTTCGCGTTCGCCGGGGACGAGGCGTCGCTTCCGCCGAAGGTGGATGCGAAGCCGCCGGCGGTGGAGCCGGCTCCGTCGGCCCCGGCGCCGCCTCCGCCCTCTCCGTCTCCTTCTCCCTCTCCTTCTCCTTCTGCTTCTCCGAAGCCGTCCCAGCCTCCGCCGCCGCGGGCCGAGCCGGGGTCCGTGCCGGTCCGGGTGAAGCCGGTGCCGCCGAAGCCGCCGGTGAAGCCCGCGCCCCGGCCGCCGAGGCCGCGGCCGACGCCGCCTCCCCCTCCGCCGCCCGCTCCCGTGCCGAAGCCGCCGCGTGGGTATCCCGTCGCGGAGTTGGCGTACTCGCCGATGGGGGACCACACCGAGCCCGAGGTGCGGATCGGGGAGAGCAGCCCGGTGTGGCAGCGGTCGGGGATGTCGATCGGGGGCGCGCCGCAGGGGGCCGGGATCTCGGTGCCCGCGACGTCCTCGGTGGTCATCGACCTGAACCGCTCGTGTTCGACGTACTACGCGAGGGTCGGAGTCGACGACATGACGATGGGGAGCGGGGCCGTCCGGTTCTCCGTGTACGGGGACGGGGTGCGGCTGTGGCGTTCGCCGGTGCTGCGGGGCGGCGACGCGGCGGTGCCGGTGAAGGTGGGCATCGGCGGGCGCAAGACCTTGCGGTTGGTGACGGAGTCGGTGGGCGGGGGCATCGCCGACGCGGCGTTCGCGGACTGGGCGGGGTCGAGGATCGGGTGCCGGTGAGGGGGGCCGAGTCGGTGCTTCCTGCTTGAGCGCGGGCCCGCGCTTTCCGTGCGGGGGCTTCGTGGCCGATTTCCCCGGGGACGTCCTTCGTGGCCGATCTCCCCGGGGACGTCAGAGGCTGCGGCGGTGCGGGACGCCCGCCGCGACGGCGCGTTGACGGGGCGCGGCGGAGCCCGTCCAGCAGGTGCCGCGGCGGGAGATCAGCCGGCGGAGCCACAGCTCGGTGGAGGTCAGGTCGGCGAGGCCGTCGAGGGGGACGGGTTCGCCCTCGGCCGCCGCGCGCAGGGCCTTGCGGACCACCCGGGCCTCGATCAGGCCCGCGTCCGCGAGGAGGGGCGCCTCGAAGAGGGTGAGGAGCGAGGTGAGGGCGGCGCGGATGCCCGCCTGGGCGGTGGCGGTGGCCGTGGTGTGGGCGGTGGCCGCGCCCCAGCCCGCCGGGAGATCGTGGATGCCCGCCCCCGAGAGGACCGCGCGCAGGATCGCCGCGCGGGCGCCGGGCTGGACCCGCAGGGTTTCGGGGAGTGCGCGGCAGGCCCGTACGACCTGGTTGTCCAGGAAGGGGGCGTGGAGGCGCTGGCTGCGGACTTCCGCGGCTTGTTCGAAGACGCGGTGGTCGTGGGCGTGGCGGGCGAGGGACGCCCGGGCGCGGGCCTCGCCGGGGCGTTGGGAGGAGGCCGGGCGCAGGGCCGACTCCTGGAGGCGGATCGATACTTCGGCCAGGGCCTCGCCGGTGAGCCAGCGGGCCGCGGGTCCCGGGCGCGACCAGGTCAGGGCGTCGAGGGAGGCGTCGAGGGCGCCCGTGGGGGTGCTGTCCGTGAGCTCGCGGCGGGTCAGGCGGACGGCGGCCTCCTCGATGCCCGCGCGGTACGGCGTACGGGCGAGGCGACGGGCCGCGCGGTAGACCGTGAGGGGGACCAGGAGGGAGGTGGGGGACGCTCCTTCCGCCTTGGCCAGGGCGGTGGCCGGGCGCAGGATGTGGCGGCGTCTGCGGTCGATGAGCAGGTCGGCGAGGCGGGCCGGGTGCGCGTCCAGGACCTGGCGGGCGCCGTTGCCGACGAAGTGGTCGGCGCTGCCCGACTGGAGGCGCAGGCGGGCGCGTTCGGCGCTGACGAGGGAGGGGCCGGGCTCGTCGGTGAGGGGGCCGGTCTCCAGGTCGGCGTACGGGAGCGCTTCCTCGCCGCCGGCGACCACGACGTGGTGCAGGCGGGGGTTGGCGGCGATCGCGCCGGCGCGCTCCAGCTCCGGGGTGAGGTCGCTCTCGCGGGCCCGGGCGGAGGCGGCCAGGTCGTTGAAGGTGACGGCGAGGAGGCGTTCGCCCGCGCCGGCGCCGTGGCCGAGGACCGTGCCGGGCAGGCCCGGGAGGCCCGCGGCGAGCAGGGCGAGGGTGGCGGACGCGCTGCCGCCGGAGAGGTCGGAGCCGATGCCGGGCACGGGCACCCCCCTGCGTCGGGCGCGGCGCTCGGCGGGGCCCATGCCGGGGACCGGACCGGGGTCCGGCAGAGGCGTCTCGGGGGCGTGGCGGGGGGCGGTGAGGCGGGCCCGTACCGCTTCGACGAGGGCGTCCCGGACACCGTCGACGGCGCGCTCCGGGTCGAGCTGGGGGGCCGCGACGGCGAGGGAGGCGACGGGTTCGTAACCGGTGATCTCGCGTGAGCCCTCGCGCAGGACGAGCGCGTGACCGGGCGGTATGCGCTTCACGCCGGTGTAAGGGGTGCCGTCGCGCAGGGCTTCGGGGACGTCGGGGCAGGCCAGCAGCGCGGCGAGGTGGCCGATGTCGAGCTGGGCCTCGATGAGGTCGGCGAGGGGGAGCGCGGCGGTGGCGTACGCGGTGCCGTTGGCCCAGGGCGTGTAGAAGACCGGCCGGGCGCCGGCCAGGTCCCCGGTGACGGTGACGCGCCTGCCGGACTGGACGACGGCCGTGTAGGAGCCGGGCCAGGCGGTGAGGTGCCTCAGTGCGCCGCCGCGCGCCGCGAAGAGGCCGACGCGGAGTTCTTCGTCGGACGCGCCGCAGCAGCCGAGGACGGCGAGGCGGGTGAAGTCGTCGATGGAGACGGTGCGGACCTCGTCGGGGCGCCAGTCGCCGACGGCCCACAGGGGGTCGGGGTCGCCCCACAGGAGCTGGGCGCCGACGGGCTGGACGGTGTCGCCCTCGTGCTCGGTGCCGGGCGCGCCGACGGCTCCGACCGTGCCGAAGCTCGCGGCGACGCTGCTCCATCCCACCAACCAACGCATCGCCGCCTCCACAGGCTGTGGACAACTTTGCTCGCGGTGCACGGCGGGGCTTGCGGGGGTGAACTGGTGGGAGGGGGTGCACTCGTGCCGCTCCCCCGCCCGGGCGCCCCGGTGCGTGCACCGTGCCGTGCGCTCGCGCGCGTGGGGACCATGCTGCCACGACTGGGGGGTGGGGGCGCGGACGCGGGGGGCGGTGGCAAGGTCCAATGTGCGGGGGCAAAGGGGGAGTTGACGGGCAAAGGGGGTGGGCGTCCGCGGCCGGGCGGCACGGGCCCGGGGACGGCGGAGGCGCCGGCGGGGGGCGGCCGCCCGGCGGGCATGCCGTCGGGAGCGCGCGGCGGCGCCGGTGTGCGGCTCCGCCGCGGGGGCGCGACCGGCCGCCCGGAACCGCTCACCGGACAGGACGCAGCGTCCACATCCGGCCAACTTGCGGGCGCGCGCGTGCAGTCCGGGAGGCGCTGTTCGCCTCCCGGACCGGTCCGCCACCCGCGGGGATGAAGGTGGCGGCGTCCCCCAGCCCACTGGGTCCAGTGCAGCGGGCCGACCCACGCACCTCCATGGAAGCCCCGCCCGGAAAGGCCGAGAAGAGCGCACGGCCGGGCGCACGGCCACACACAGGGAGCACGAATCGGACGGAACGTTCCTCTCCGCCCGCCCCGAAACCGACCGTCCGGGCAACAATCTCGCCATACGGGACAGGTGCCCTTAACGCGTGGGATGCGGCGAACTACGCTGGGTTTACGAATGCCGCGTGCCTATGCCGGGCCCGCGGCGGCCGTCTGCGTGAGGGGTGGCGCAATGTCCAGGGAGCAACGCGGGCCGAACGACAAGCTCGGCACGGTTCTCGCCCTCGCGGGAATCAGCAACGCCGGGCTGGCGCGCCGGGTCAACGACCTCGGGGCGCAACGCGGGATGACACTGCGGTACGACAAGACGTCGGTCGCGCGGTGGGTGTCGAAGGGGATGGTTCCGCAAGGGGCCGCCCCGCACCTCATCGCCGCCGCCATAGGGGCCAAGCTGGGCCGTCCCGTACCGCTGCACGAAATCGGCCTGGCGGACGCCGATCCGGCCCCCGAGGTCGGGCTCGCCTTCCCGCGCGACGTGGGGATCGCGGTGCGGCACGCCACCGAGCTGTACCGGCTGGACCTGGCCGGACGCCGGGCCGGCGGCGGCGGGATCTGGCAGTCCCTGGCGGGCTCCTTCGCGGTGAGCGCGTACGCGACGCCCGCCTCGCGCTGGCTGATAACCCCGGCGGACTCGTCGGTGGCGCGGGACTCCACGGCCGCCGCCGGCTCCTCCGGCGCCACGCCGTTACGGGTCGGCCACAGCGACGTGGCCAAGCTGCGCGAGGCCGCCGAGGACGCGCGGCGCTGGGACTCCAAGTACGGGGGCGGGGACTGGCGCTCGTCGATGGTCCCCGAGTGCCTGCGGGTGGACGCGGCCCCCCTGCTGCTCGGTTCGTACAGCGACGACGTGGGCCGCTCGCTGTTCGGGGCGACCGCCGAGCTGACCCGTCTGGCCGGCTGGATGGCCTTCGACACCGGCCAGCAGGAGGCCGCCCAGCGGTACTACATCCAGGCCCTGCGCCTCGCCCGCGCGGCCGCCGACGTGCCCCTGGGCGGCTACGTACTGGCGTCGATGTCCCTCCAGGCCACCTACCGGGGCTTCGCCGACGAGGGCGTCGACCTCGCGCAGGCCGCCGTGGAGCGGAACCGGGGCCTGGCCACCGCCCGCACCATGAGCTTCTTCCGCCTGGTGGAGGCGCGCGCGCACGCGAAGGCGGGCGACCCGGTGGCGGCCGGAGCCGCGATCAAGGCGGCCGAGGGCTGGCTGGAGCGCTCCCGGGACGGCGACGCCGATCCCTCCTGGCTGGGCTTCTACTCGTACGACCGGCTGGCCGCCGACGCCGCCGAGTGCTACCGCGACCTCAAGCTGCCGCGCCAGGTGCGCCGGTTCACCGAGCAGGCGCTGTCGCGGCCGACGGAGGAGTTCGTGCGCTCGCACGGGCTGCGGCTCGTGGTGAGCGCGGTCGCCGAACTGGAGTCGGGCAACCTGGACGCGGCCTGCGCGGCGGGCACGCGGGCGGTGGAGGTGGCGGGGCGGATCTCGTCGGCGCGCACCACGGAGTACGTACGGGACCTGCTGCACCGCCTGGAGCCGTACGGCGACGAGCCGCGGGTGGCGGAGCTGCGGGAGCGGGCGCGGCCGCTGCTGGTGGCGCCCGCCTAGAGCCCGGCCGCCCGGCCCGGAGCCGGACCCGGTCCCGAGTGGCGTTGGCCATAACTCCTGTCCACGGGGTTTGACGGCATTGTCAGTGGGCCAGTGCACTATGCGGGGTGGGAGGTGGCAGCGATGAGTCATGACTGCGACGTGCTGGTGATCGGCGGGGGCATCGTCGGCATGGCGTCCGCGCATGCCGTCACGCGGGCGGCGCCCGGCACGCGGGTCGTGGTGCTGGAGAAGGAAGCGGGCCCGGCGCGCCACCAGACGGGACGCAACAGCGGGGTGATCCACAGCGGGATCTACTACCGCCCCGGCTCGCTCAAGGCGCGGTACGCGGTGCGCGGAGCCGCCGAGATGATCAAGTTCTGCTCGGAGCACGGCATTCCGCACGAGGTGACGGGCAAGCTGATCGTCGCCACGGAACGGGACGAGCTCCCCCGGCTGCACGCGCTGGTCCAGCGGGGACGGCTCAACGGCATCCCGGTGCGCGAGCTGGGCCCCGCCCAGATCGAGGAGTACGAGCCCGAGGTCCGCGGACTCGCCGCTATCCACGTCGGCTCGACGGGCGTGTGCGACTACGGCCGGGTGACCGAGGAGCTGGCCCGCTCGTCGGGGGCCGAGGTGCGGTACGGGGCGGAGGTGCGGGTCATCGCGCGCCGCGCGTCCGGAGTCGCGGTGCGCTGCGCCGACGGCACGGTCGTACGGGCGAAGGCCCTGGTCAACTGCGCGGGGCTGCACTGCGACCGGGTGGCGCGGCTGGCGGGGGACTCCCCCGGCATGCGGATCGTGCCGTTCCGGGGCGAGTACTTCGACCTGGCCCGCCCGGAGCTGGTGCGCGGGCTGGTCTATCCGGTGCCGGACCCGGCCTTCCCCTTCCTCGGCGTCCATCTGACGCGGGGGGTCGACGGCGGAGTGCACGTCGGGCCGAACGCGGTGCCGGCGCTGGCCCGGGAGGGGTACGGCTGGGGCGTGGTGCGCCCCCGGGAGCTGGCCGGGACGCTGGCCTGGCCGGGTTCCTGGCGGATAGCCCGGCAGCACTGGAGGTACGGGGCGGGGGAACTGCACCGGTCGCTGTCGAAGCGGGCCTTCACGGCGGCGGTGCGCCGGCTGCTCCCCGCGGTCACGGAGGCGGACCTGACGCCCGCCCCGGCGGGGGTGCGGGCACAGGCCGTCCTGCGGGACGGGACGCTGGCGGACGACTTCCTGATCCGGGAGGCGCCGCGCACGGTGCACGTGCTGAACGCGCCCTCCCCGGCGGCGACGGCTTCGCTGCCGATCGGGCGGGAGGTGGCGAGGCGGGTGCTGGGGGTGCTGGCGGGGGAGCGGGTGGGACGGTAGGACGGCTGGACGGCTGGACGGCTGGACGCGGGACGCGGGACGGTGTGCCGCAAGCCGGGGCCGGGGCGGGATGGGGCCCCTCCGCGCCCCTGACTGGGCGTCCCCGTCGTGCCCGGCTCCGTAGAATCGGAAGCACTGTGTCCGAGAACAGCGAGAACCCCACGATGCCCCAGTCCCCCGAGCCGCAGGCCGCCGAGCCGCAGGCCGGCGCCCCCGGCCCCTCCCAGGCCGCCGCCGCCGACCGCGCCGCCGCGCACGAGCGGGCCGAGCGGATGCGTCCGCGGGCGCTCCGCATGTTCCCCGAGGGGACGGGTCCCTCCCCCGACCCCGCCGGGTCGCACTTCGAGCGCCGCATCCGCAGCTTCCAGCCCCGCCGCAGCCGGGTCACCACCGGCCAGGGCGAGGCCCTGAAGAAGTGGTGGCCGACCCGGGGCATCGACATCGACGGGCAGCGCGTCCTCGACCTGGACGCGATGTTCGGCGGGCTCCCGGTCGTCCTGGAGATCGGCTTCGGCATGGGCGAGGCGACCGCGCAGATGGCCGCCGACGACCCCGGGACCGGCATCCTCGCCGTCGACGTGCACACCCCCGGCCAGGGCAATCTGCTCGGTCTCGCCGAGCGCAACGACCTCTCCAACGTCCGGGTCGCCAACGGCGACGCGATCATCCTGCTCCGCGAGATGCTCGCCCCCGACTCCCTGGCGGGCCTGCGCGTCTACTTCCCCGACCCGTGGCCCAAGGCCCGCCACCACAAGCGGCGTCTGATCCAGCCGGAGTTCCTCTCCCTGGCCGCGACCCGGCTCGCCCCCGGCGCCGTGCTGCACTGCGCGACCGACTGGGAGGACTACGCCGAGCAGATGCTCGAAGTCCTCAGCGCCCACCCGGACTTCGAGAACACCCAGGCGGACGGCGGCTACACCCCCCGGCCCGGCTTCCGGCCGCTCACCCGCTTCGAGGGCCAGGGCCTGGACAAGGGCCACAAGGTCCACGACCTGATGTTCCGCCGCATCCCGCACGCGAGTTGACGCACCGTTTCTCCACAGCGACTGTCCGAACACGATCGCGAGTGTCAGTGGCAGTCGTTAGGGTCGTCGGATGTACGAGACGTACGCATCGCCCGCCCCGCCCGCGGCCCCGGCCCCCGAGCCGGCGCCCGCGGCGGCCGGACCTGCCCCGGGCGATGCCCGCAAGCCCGGCCTCCTGCGGGGCCTGCGGCACCGCGCCTTCTGGCGGAACCGGGCGGTCCGCGCCACCGCGCTGATCGTCCTGCTGGCCCTCTCCGGCCTGGTCCTGCTCGCTCTCGTACGGGAACAGACCGGCACCCGGGGCTTCCTGGTGGGCCTGGGCCTCGCCGTCTTCCCCGTGCCGCTGCTGCTGCTCGCGTTCCGCTGGCTGGACCGGGTCGAGCCGGGCCCCTGGCGGAACCTGGTCTTCGCGTTCACCTGGGGCTCCTGCGCCGCGGCCCTGGTCGCCATCACCGCCAACAGCTTCGCCGTGCGCTGGATAGCCGTGGCCACCGCCGACCCCGACAACGCGGACACGCTGGGCGCGACCCTGGTGGCCCCGGTCATCGAGGAGAGCGCGAAGGCGGCCGCGATCCTGTTGATCTTCCTGTTCCGCAGGCGGCACTTCACCGGCATCGTGGACGGCGTGGTCTTCGCGGGCTTCACCGCGACCGGCTTCGCCTTCACCGAGAACATCCTCTACCTGGGCAACGCCTTCGGCGAGGACCAGGAGTTCGGCTTCTCGGGGCTGGGGTCGGTGACGGCCGGGACGTTCTTCGTGCGGGTCATCATGTCCCCGTTCGCGCACCCCCTGTTCACCGTGCTCACCGGCATCGGCTTCGGGCTGGTGGCGCTCACCCCGACCCGCCGGGTGCGGGGGCGCGCCTGGGTGCGCGTCCGCCGCTTCCTGCTGCCGCTGACGGGCCTGCTGCTGGCCATGGGCATGCACGCGCTGTGGAACGGCTCGGCGTCGTTCGGCCCGCTGGCCTTCTACGGGGTGTACGGGCTGGTCATGGTGCCGGTCTTCGCCTTCCTGACCTGGCTGTCGATCTGGACGCGGCAGCGCGAGCTGCGGCTGCTGAGCTCCGAACTGCCCGCGTACGTCGCCGCCGGCTGGCTGGACCCGGCCGAGCCGTTCGCCCTGTCCTCGATGCGGGCCCGGTCCGTCGCCCAGGGGCAGGCCGCCCGGGTGCACGGGCCGGGTGCGGCGAAGGTGGTCGCCGAGTACGAGGAGGCGGCGACCGCGCTGGCCTTCCTGCGCTACCGGGCCCGGCGCGGGGCGGCCACCCCGGAGCTGGCCGCCCGGTTCCAGGCCCGCGAGCGGGAGCTGCTGCACCGCCTGTGGGAGCGCAAGCGCCTCGCGGGCCCGGCACTGGTGTACGCGGCGCAGATCACCGGCCGAATACGGCTGCTCCCGCCGCCGTACCACCCGGCCTACGCGGCCGCGTACAACCCGTACAAGACCTACTGAGCGGGCCGGCCGGGCCGGTCAGGCCGAGGCGACGGTCAGCTTCGACAGGTCGGCGTCGGTGAGGGTGAGGTCCGCCACCGCCAGCAGGGCCGGGAGCTGCTCGACCGTGCGGGCGCTGGCGATGGGGGCCACGACGGTCGGGCGGGAGGCCAGCCAGGCCAGGGCGACGGACGCGATCTCGGCGTCGTGCGTCCGCGCCACCTCGTCGAGGGCGGCCAGCACCTTGCGGCCGCGCTCGGTCCGGAGGTGCTGGGCCGCGCCCTCGGCACGCCGGCTGTCCACGGCCTCGCCGCCGACGCGGTACTTGCCGGTGAGGAAGCCGGCCGCCAGCGCGTAGTACGGGACGGCCGCCAGGCCCGCGTGCGAGGCGACCTCCTGGAGCTCGCCCTCGTAGGTGTCGCGGGAGACCAGGTTGTACTGCGGCTGGAGCGCGCTGTACCTCGCCAGGCCCTCGCGCTCGGCGAAGTCCAGCGACTCGCGCAGCCGGTCGGGCGCGATGTTGGAGGCGCCCACCGCGCGCACCTTGCCGTCCCGTACGAGCCGGTCGAGAGCGGTGACGATCTCCTCGACCGGCACGGCCGGGTCGTCGAAGTGCGTGTAGTAGAGGTCGATGTACTCGGTGCCCAGGCGGCGCAACGACGCCTCGGCGGCGGCCTTGACGGTGGTGGCGGACAGGCCCTTGTAGGAGGGGTGCGCGCCGACCTTGGTGGCGATCACGACCTCGTCCCGGTTGCCCCGGGCGGCCAGCCACTCGCCGAGGACGCGCTCGGACTCGCCGCCCTCGTTGCCCGGCGCCCAGGCCGAGTAGGAGTCGGCGCTGTCCACGAAGTTGCCCCCGCCCGCGACGTACGCGTCGAGGACGGCGAAGGACTGGTCGCGGTCGGCGGTCCAGCCGAAGACGTTGCCGCCGAGGGCGAGCGGGAAGACGTCGAGACCGGAGCCGCCCAGCGGGCGGAGAGGGGAGGAAGTCATGCCGTACGACAACCACCGGGCCCGCCGGGCCTATTCCGTGTACGGGTCAGGGATCAGACGGTGAGGCCCTTGCCGCGCAGCCAGGCCGCCGGGTCGACGCCGGCGCCGCCGGGGGTGTGGACTTCGAGGTGCAGGTGCGGTCCGGTGACGTTGCCGGTGGCGCCCACGTTGCCGATGGTCTGGCCGGTGGCGACGCCGGTGCCCGCCGCGACGTTCATCTGCGAGAGGTGGCAGTACCAGATCTCGGTGCCGTCCTTCAGCTCCAGCACGACGCGGTAGCCGTACGAACCGGACCAGCCGGCCGACGTGACGGTGCCGCCGTGCACGGCCTTGACCGGGGTGCCGGTCGGGGCGGCGAAGTCGAGCCCGGTGTGCTGTCCGGAGGACCACATCGAACCGGACTGGCCGTAGGTCGAGGTGAGGGTGTACGAGGAGGTGGGCAGCGAGTAGCTCGCGGCCAGCCTGGCGAGGCGCGCGGCCTCCGCCTCGGCCTTCGCCTCCGCCTCGGCGGCGGCCTTCTCGCGGGCTTCCTTCTCCGCCTTCTCCTTCTCGGCCTGCCGCGCCGTGGCGTCGGCCTGCTGCTGCGCCTTCTTCGCCTCGGCCGCGGCGTCCTGCACGGCCTTGTCGCGGGCCTCCTGCCGGACGGCCTCGTCGGCCACCGTGCGCTGCTGCTCGGCCTGCTGGAGGATGCGGGCGCGCAGGCTCTCCCCGGCGCCGGCGGGCTGCTGCCCGGCCGAGGCGGGGGTCGCGGCGGCGGCCGGCGCGGCGGCGACGGTCACGCCCGCCTCCGCGGGAGCCTCTTCGGCGGAGTCGGAGAGCAGGGCGCCCACGCCCGGCAGCGACGTGGCGTCCGGCAGCGAGTCGGCGAGCGAGTCCAGGGACTCGGCGAGCTGGTCCGGCAGGGATATCGACACGGCGGGCTTGTCCTGCGCGGTGGCGATGCCGCCCGCGCCGACGGCGGCGATCACGCCGACGCCGAGGACCGTGGAGCTGCGGGCGAGGGAGCCGCGCTGCTTGGCGACCCGGTGCTTGCCGCGCAGCGGGGCGGCGGAGTCGGCGGTGGGGTTCCACTCGTCGGCGGAGGCCGGTGGGGCGTCCGGGGCGAAGGGGGCGTCCGGGGCGGAGGCGGATTCCGGGGTCCCGAACGCGGCGAAGCCGTCGAAGCCGTCGCGCCCCTGCTGCTGCGGGATCAGCGGGCCCTGCGGAGACTGCGGGACCTGCACGGCCTCTGCGGCCCGCACGGCCTGCATCGGCTGGGTGACCTGCGCGGCCTGCGGAACTCCGGCGGCTGCGACGGCTTCGGGAGCGTGCGGAGCGAGAACGGCGGTGGCCCCGGTCCCCGTCCCGTACTCGTCGCCGGGGACTCCGTAAGCCGTGTAGGACAAAGCGGGGGCCGAGAAAGCGGGGGCTGCGGGGGCAGGCCTGTTGGACGCCACGGAGGCGCGCTCCTTTCCTTCCTTCTCGCCTACCGGGTTAGCTGACGGGTTCGGAGCAGGAAGGTCTCCTACGGGCCGGGTCGGGCCCGATTCACCCCAAGTGGTGGTTCCCCGGTTTCCTCACGGAATTCGGCGCACGCGCACGGCGCCGTCTCTGACGACGGCTGGGACGACCGTGCTGCGTTATCGAACGTTAATAGACATGTGACCGGAATTCCAAGCCGTCCCTCTTGATCCTTAACGCTCCGCAGTCACCTTTGGCCAGGACATTTCCGCTTATCTACCAGCGAACTGACGCCATCTCAGCGTCCCGGCCGCCCCGGCGGCCCCAGAACGCCCTGATCACCTCTGCCGCCCGCCCGACACCTCGTGCCCCCCTCACGGACGTTTGATGATCTCCACCGTCCGCCGCCGCGCCGGCTGCCCCACGCCCGGCCGCCCCACCGCGAGCAGCGCCATGTCGTCCGTCTGCTTGCCGCCGGTGTGCACCCGTACGTCACTGGTCAGCGCGTCCAGTACGGCATCGGGCCCGGGGAAGAGCGAATGCCGCAGCCGCACCGCCGGGTCGTAGAACCGGCCCGCCCCGTCCCGCGCCTCGGACAGGCCGTCGGTGTAGAACACGAGCATCGAACCCGCCGGGTACGCGAACTCCTTGGCCCGGTCCGGCCAGTCCCCCAGCTCCCCCATGCCCAGCGGCAGCGCGAACTCGTCCGGCTCCAGCTCGTCCAGTTCCCCGTCCGCGTACAGCAGCAGCGGCTCGGGATGCCCCCGGTTCACCAGGCGTACGACGCCCTCCGCGCGCGGGATCTCGGCGAGCACCGCCGTGGTGAAGCCCTCCAGCGCGTCCAGCCCCTCGCGCCGGGCGCCCTCGCGCTCCAGGGCCCGTTCCAGGCGCCGCGCGACGCCCTCCAGGCAGCTCTCCGTCTCGGCCGCCTCCCGGAACGCGCCGACCACCACCGCCACCGCCTCGACGGCCTCAAGTCCCTTGCCCCGTACGTCGCCCACCACGAGCCGCACCCCGTACGGCGTGTCCTGCACGGCGAAGAGGTCGCCGCCGATGAACGCGTCCGCCTCGGCCGCCTCGTACCGCGCGGCGATCTCCAGACCGCCGATGCGGGCCGGCGGGACCGGCACCACGGCCCGCTGCGCGGCCTCCGCGATGACCCGCACCGAGGCGAGCTGCCGCCCGCTGCGCCGCACGACCCGGTTGATCAGGATCGCCAGCACGGACACGGTGAGCACCGTGACCAGCTCCGTCGCGCTCACCACGGACGTCAGGGCGTCGTCGCAGATCCGCAGCCCCATCACGGCCAGCACGGAGGCGAGGGCCGTGAGCCCGGTGTTGGCCGGCGAGAAGAAGGGGGCCGCCACCAGCGGCGCGGCGGCGAACAGCGGCGAGGCGGTGAAGTCGGATGGCGTCAGCGCGTCGAAGAAGATCCCGCCGACGATCATCAGCGCGGGCAGCGCCCGTACGAACCGGCGCGTCGTGCGGCCGCTCTCCCGGGACGGACCGGGGACGCCGGGCATGCCGGGAGGACCGGACGCGCGGGGCGTGCCGGGCCCGCTGGACGCACTCCCCCCGGGCCCGCCGCCGGCGTCGCCCCCACGTCCGTCGCGCCCGTACCCCGCCACCGTCAGCTCTCCTGCCCAGGTCCGCACCGGGTGCGGACGGTACCGCTCCCCACCCAGGCTGGCCGGAGCCGCGCCGTACGGCGAATCGGCGTCCGCCGTACGGGTGACGGACGCGGCACCGCGCGGACATGCCGAAGGCCCGGAATCCTTGACGGACTCCGGGCCTTCGGACCACTGAGTAGCGGGGACAGGATTTGAACCTGCGACCTCTGGGTTATGAGCCCAGCGAGCTACCGAGCTGCTCCACCCCGCGTCGGTAGACACCAGCCTACGCCATCCCCGGCACCCCTCGCGACCACCTTGCCGCGCCGCACCCGCTCGCGGCCCTGCCTCTACCCTGGTGCCCGCACGTGACCGAATCGAACAGCGCGACGAACGGGATGTGACAGGTGTCGGGGGCGAACGGTGCGGAGCTGACGGGCAGGGTGCTGGGCGGTCGTTACCGCGTGACCGAGATCGTCGGACGCGGCGGCATGGGGGTGGTCGCCCGGGCCGTGGACCAACTGCTGAACCGCGAGGTCGCCGTCAAGGTCCTGCGGTCGTACACCGACGCCTCCGCGGCGGAACTGGCCGAACTGCGGGTCCGGATGCGGCGGGAGGCGCAGGCCGCCGCCCGCATCCGCCACAGCGGTGTCGTCACCGTGCACGACGTGGTCGAGGAGGCGGGGCAGCCGGTCATCGTCATGGAGCTGGTCGACGGGCCCTCCCTGGACGACGTGCTGGCTGAGCGCGGCACGCTCGACCCGCGCGAGGCCGCCGCGATCGGCGCCCGGCTGATGGACGCGCTCGACGCGGCGCACCGCGCCGGGGTGCTGCACCGGGACGTCAAGCCGGGGAACGTCCTGCTGGAGCGCGGCGGCCGGGTCGTCCTCACGGACTTCGGCATCGCCAGCCTGGAGACCACCGGCGACGAGGCGCTGTCCCGGCTGACCCGGAGCGGCCAGCTCGTCGGCTCCCTCGACTACCTCGCGCCGGAACGCGCGCAGGGGCAGGTGCCGGGCACCGCGTCGGACATCTGGGCGCTCGGCATGACGCTCTACACGGCCGTGGAGGGCGCCTCGCCGTTCCGCCGTACGTCGGTGTGGTCCACGCTGTCGGCGATCGTCGGCGATCCGCTGCCCGAGCCGACCCGGGCCGGGCCGCTCACCCCGGTGCTGCGGGCGCTGATGGAAAAGGACCCGCTGCGCCGGCCGGACGCGGCGCGGGCCCGCGAACTGCTGGAGGCGGTGGCGGGCGGCAGCGGCACGGACCTGGCCCCGCCACCGGCACCGGCCCAGGCATCGGCCTCGGCTCCAGCACCGGCATCGGCCCAGGACCCAGCACCAGCACCGGCATCGACCTCGGCCCCGGCCCCGCTCCCGACCCCGGCCCCGACGCCGGGCGCGATATCGCCCCCCACGCCGCCCCCCGGCTTCGGCCCCGCGCTCCCGCCGCAGGGTCGTGTCCCCGCCACCCCGCGGCCCGGCGCGTACGGCACTCCGCCGCCGGGTTTCGCGTCCGGCAGCCATCCCCCGTACACGCTTGCCCCGGCCCCCTCGGCAGCCGACGGCACCACCGTCGGGGACACCACAGGCGCCCCCGACGGGAACACCGCCCGCCACCGCACCCGCACGGTCGTCGCGGTGGCCGCCGCGACCGTCCTCATCGGCGGCGGCACCGTCTTCGCCCTGGTCGGCGGCGGCGACAGGGCCGGCGGCCCGTCCGCGGCCCCGCCCGCGGCGAGCTCCCCCGCCGACGCCGGGGCCCCCGAGCCCGGGACCCTCCCCGACGCCCCGCCCCCGGCCGGAACCCTGCCGACCGCCGCCCCGGACGGCGCGCCCTCCCGCGCGCCCGGCAGGAGCCCGTCGAGCGCCGCGACGAAGCAGGGCGGAGCCACCCCGCCCGCCACCGGCGACAGGGCCACCGCCCCGCCGCCCCCGGCGAGGTCCAGCGCCGCCGCGCCGCCGCGCGAGCCCACCCCGGTGTCGAAGGCGTGCACCGGCTGGGCCCACTCCAACCGCAGCGACGGCTACGGCCGCGCCGCCAAGACCACGCACCTCTACACCGGGCCGTACGCGGAGTGCTCGTACGTGACGGCGGTCAAGTCCGGCACCAAGATCTACTACCACTGCTACGTCAGCAACGCGTACGCCAACAAGTGGATCTACGGCCGCATCTCCGGCACGAAGACCGAGGGCTGGCTGATCGCCGACAAGTCCACACTGGACAGCGGCGAACTCAACCGCTGCGCGTCCTGACGCCGCGCGGGGGAACGCAGAACGGCCCGACCGGCTGGGAGGCCGGTCGGGCCGGGGGCGGTAGGCCGCGTGGGACTCGAACCCACAACCAACAGATTAAAAGTCGAAAGGCATTCGTCCAACTGGGTGAGTCATGATCCAGCTCGCGGACTCCCGCGCAGGTCAGGGGCTATGTCCCGTCCAGCTCGGACAGCATCAGGGAGTCCGCGAGCACCCCGTCTAAGGGCGTCCGCTCCCGCAATGCTCCCGCATCGCATGCCCTCTGACCTGCCCAGGTGGCGGACCGCTTGTTAGGCACCTAGAACGAGGTAGTGCGGTCGGGCGATGTCGAGCAAGACGTGGTGAACACCATCGCCCCTCAGGCGGCAGTCCAGACGACCTTCCAGGTCTTCACGCCAACGAGGACCTGCTCAACGGGGGCTCGGACCTGTTACCGGAAGTGATTGCGCTTCCCGCTTCCAGATGGTCAGCCCTCTTCGACAGTCGCTGCGGTTGCCCGGCAGTAGGCAGCTGACCACACGAGCGTCCCCGTCGATCACGTAGAAGAGGGCGTCTGCCCGGGAGCTGGGCGATCGTCGTCAGTCTGGAGCTTCACATCTCGGAACTGCCCAAGACCGTCACCGCGAACTAGGTATGTGCGGAACGAGTCGCACCGTTCTCATCGTCGCGGTACTCAGAGGGGGCGACGCTTGACGACCCCATGCGAAACAGGCCTGTCGTTTCGTCAAATCCTCACCGCAAAAATGGAGTTGGGTTGATCAGCGTGCGCGGCCGCTTTCGCCCTTGCTACGCTATGCGGCCAGAAGCGCAGTACGCACGTAGCTCTCCTATCTCACACCACATGCAGGTCACGCGAGGGGTCTCCCGGACGTGCCCATGGCTTCCTGCCCACGTCCCTTGACACAGGAGCTTCGCCATGTCCGTGTTTCATCATGGCCGTGCCATCGCGATGGCCGAAACCCCCGCCCAGAGATATGACGCTCTTCTGGCCTGCCTCTCACGTCGCATCGTCAGTCGAGCCGCCGGTACGTTCATTCCCGCTGGGACTCGACTGCTTGACCAGCCGCAGAAGCACTTGTGGCTTGGCATGCTCGCCAGCGAGGCGAAGTTGGTCAACGAGACCAACGCCGGCTTCCGCGGGCTTCAGATCACGCCACCCGCCCAAGGTTTCTCCTTCCGCGTCCGAACGCTGCCGGAAGCCCTCACGATCGAGGTCGGGGCGTCGACGTTCCTGGCACTCCATCCGACCGCGGAAGAGCAGCGCGACACCGCGATCACCCCACGCGACGCGCCTCTTTCCGACGCGCGCGGCGGGGCGGCTCGGGCGGGTGCGACCATTCGGCCTTCTACCTGGCCCACGGCTGGCGGCTCACCTCAGACTCGTACGCCGGCCTCAGGAAACGGCGGGAGGACGAAGTACCCTCTCGCGCAGATCTGGACGAAGGCCTCGATGGATCCTGTGCGGATCCCCGTCCACCTGCCTCCCGCAGGGGCTGTGTCGATGCGTGTCGGGGAGGCCGAGATCGCTGCGGCACTCCGCTCCGCCGCGTCCCGCCACGACCACCAGCTCTTCCGTCATCGCCTAGGCGCCCCAGCGAACGGCTCCCTGCCGCTCGAACATGACTTGGCCGATGAGCAGACGTGGGCCGCGTACGGCGTCCGCAACCTGGTCCCGGCGACGCATGTGCTGCCGCCCGAACATCGTGCCGCCGTCGAGATCGAGATCACGCCGGTCGACGGCCTCTTCGAGGTCTTCATCGCGGTGGTGAACACCACGCCAGCGCCCCAGGACCAGTTGATCGATGGCGTTCGCCCCTATGAGGAGGCGTACCTCGACACCCGCCTGTACCAGGTCGTCCTGACGGCGACGCTCGATGTGCCCGTCGAGCCGTACGAGCTGGAGCAGGTCGCGCAGTCACATCGGTATGAGCGGTCTGTGCCCGCGTTCGGACACGCCTCGCCCGTCTCACACAAGGAAGACGACGGACACACCACCCTCCGGACCGAGTTCGCCGCCACGGAACCGACTTGGCGCGGGTATCCCCGAAGAGAATCCTCCGATGCCGCCGGCCGACAGGTCCCGATCGACACTTCCTTCACCTCCTTGATCGCCGACCCGGTCGGCACCGTCTCCACACTCGTAGACCTTTTGGACGTCTGGGTGGACGACAAGTGGGGGACAACGGCCCTGAACGAACTTCACGCGGAACGCGGATGGAACGACAAGGCGCGCGCGGAGGCCGAGAAGGACGCGACGGCCGCGCGCGCGGAGGCGGCATGGGTGCGCGCCGGCTTGGATCTTCTGCACACGGACCCGAACGTGCGCGATGCCTTCGTGGCGGCGAACAAGGTGGTCCAGGCCGCCGCGGACGACTACGTCAGTTGGCACCCGTTCCAGGTCGCCTGGATCGTTGGATGCCTGCCCGGCATGGTCGACCCCAAGCGACACTCTGCGGTTAACATCGTCTGGTTCCAGACGGGCGGCGGTAAGTCCGAGGCCTATCTCGGCCTCATGCTCGCCACACTCTTCTACGGCCGGTACACCGGCGTCACCCGAGGCACTCAGGTATGGGCACGCTTCCCCCTGCGCCTGCTGGCCCTCCAGCAGACCGAGCGATTCGCGAAGATGGTCATGAACGCGGAGGTCCTGCGGCGACAGGATCCCCGCATCGCCCATACGGCGGCCTTCGGAATCGGGTACTTCGTCGGCGGCGGCAACACCCCGAACCGGCTCCGAAAGCCTGACGGCAGCAACTACTACAACGGACCGGACCCCACCGACCCCGCAACCGCCGAAGCGTGCAGGGTCTTGGACAACTGCCCGCTTTGTGGACAGGGCCTCACCGTCAAATGGGACGACCCGACCCACACCATGCGCCACATCTGCCAGAACTCCGCCTGCGACCTGGCCGGCGTGCTCCCTATCTGGGGTGTGGACGACGACATCTATCGCCGGGCACCATCCGTACTCGTCGGAACGGTCGACAAGCTCGCGCAACTCGGCCAGAACCAGGCCTTCCAGATCCTGCTCGGCCGCCCGCACTCCCTGTGCCCCAAGCACGGCTACTCCGCCAGCCCCACCTGGTGCCCCGTCTTCGGATGCAAGGAAGACCGGCGCCCGGTGCCTAAGGGCTTCGGACATGTGCGGCTTGAGATCGCCGACGAACTGCACCTGCTCGACGAGAGTCTCGGCGCGCTGGACGGCATGTACGAGTCGCTACTGCAGAAGATCAGCGAGCACCTCAAGAACGATCCCTTCCAGATCGTCGGCGCCACCGCGACCATCGAGGGTTACCAGAACCAGGTGCGGCACCTCTACGACCGCGAGGCCCGGCGCTTCCCCGTCAATGGCCGGGAGGCGGGGGAGACGTTCTGGTCGACTACCCGTAAGGGCGACCCCCTGCGCCGGTACCTCGGCGTACGCTCCCGGGCGAGCACCATGGTGACCGCCACCCGAGAGGTCGCGGTGGTTCACGATAAATGGGTGCGTGACCTGTGCGACGACCCCAAGAGCGTCGTCGCGGAAGCGGGCCTCGACGCGATCGATGCGGAGATCGTCGAGGAGGCGCGACGCGCGGGTGAGGATCTCTTCGAGGTCCTGGTCACCTACTGCCTGCGCAACGAGGACCTGACCAGCTTCGTCCGGGACCCCGCTGTACGGGAGCTGCTGGAAAGCGAAGACAACCTGGCGATCATCAACGGCGACACCAGCCCTGACGTCATCCGCTCAGCCGTCGCCCGCCTGCGGAATCCTCCGGCCCACAAATCGGAGCGGGTCAGGCTGATCGCCGCCACCAAGGCCATCGGGCACGGATTCGACGTCGCCCGCCTTGGCGTCATGGCTGTCATGGGAACACCGACCCAGGCATCTGAGATCATCCAGGCGTCCGCCCGCGTAGGACGTCGCTTTCCCGGGCTGGTGGTGAACGTGATCAACCCCAGCCGAGACCGCGACGCGAGCGTCTTCCGCTACTACCCGGAGTGGATCCGCTACCTGGACCGCTTGGTCCATAAGGTGCCCGTGAACCGGGAATCGGTGCCCGTCCTCAAACGGGTCCTGCCGGGCGGATTGATGGCGTGGTTCCTGCAGGTCCTCGACCGCGAGTGGATCACAGGGGGCCGCCGGCGCCGCTCTCTCGCCGACTCCACCGCCTTCCGCGACGCCGTGCGGGATGGAGTGTTGGACCGCGCGCTGCTCGTTTCCCTGCTTCGTCACGGATTTGGCATCGACGACACGAGTGTCTACCACCGGATGCACCGTGAGGCCATCGACGTCTGGGTCGATGATCAGCTGGCCACGCTTCCGTTTCGAGCGGAAGCCGGCAAGCGCCTCCCCGACCTGCTGCACCCGTCTGTGCCGCGATCCCTCCGCGATATCGAGGAGCCCTTGACCATCTACGGCGAGTTGTAGTCGCACGCGCGTCCCGCGCCTCGTGCCCCGCCGTCCCGCTCCCGTATCCGGAGAGATTCTGCATGGTCTTCGAACAACTCAACCGCAGCAACATCCAGGCGCTGTGGCGCTATATGCCGGGCCAGCCCTACAACTGGTCCTCAAAGGGCTCCGTCCTCGGCGAGCCGCCCCGCCAGGTGACCCCCCTTGATGTTCCCGAGGGCTGGGTCGCCCCACAGCTTCGCCGGTTGCTCCTGCCCTTCGAGAGCGCGTCGAACAACGGTTCCCGATCTGGCACCGAGCTCACCGCGATCGAACGACGTCAGTTCAGTCTGGTCAAGGCGGAGGACCTCCGAGCCGCCCGCTTCCCCAACACCTTCCTCTGCCGCGCGTGTGGCGCCTTCCGGCTCATCCGCAACAGTGACAGTTTGCCCACCTGCTCCACATCCAGCCACGGGCGGATGGAGCAGTTCTCCTGGTGCGAGGTCCACGAGTGCGGGCACCTGAGCGAGCTCGCGCCGCCTCGATGCGGCTCCGGCTGTCGTGCCGCGATGCGACTCAACAACACCCGCGACCTGAACACCTCCCGCTGGTACTGGACCTGCGACCGCTGCCAGCGGCGCTCTGACGATCCCGTTGTCAGATGGTGCGCCACCTGTCGCGACGGCCGTCCGCAAGTCATGCGGGTGCCCCAAACCGCCGCCTACTACCCACAGCAGATCACTGTCATCAACCCGCCCACCCGAGGCGACTACGGCGCGCTCGCCTATGAGGGTGTGTACGCGGCAGCAGTGGCTCAAAGCCTGGGCGCCCTGCCCAAGGGAGCCGAGGGGCTCCGCCGTGCCGGAGGCGCCAGCATTGCGGGCGGCGCTATAGAGCAGGCTCGCGAGACGGCGGAGGCACTCGGCCTCAAGCCGGAGGACGTGCTGTACCGCCAACTCATCGCGAAGGCCAAGGAGCGGGAAGGCGACACACCAGCCTGGGACACGCGGGTCGACGCCTTGGGCCGCGATCCCGAGACGATCGAGGTCTTCGGCGAAGAATGCCGGCAGCTTGGCCTCGCCTGGGACGCAAAGCCCCTGACCGTCCAAAATCTGCTCGATGGTGACGCGGGCACGCAACTGGAGGCCTACTACCAGCAATACCCGAAGCTGATCTCGCGCTACGGATTCTCAGACGTCACCCTGCTGCGAGAACTGCCCATCGCGTACATAGTGGCGGGCTACACGAGGATCAGCAGCAATGCGGTGGCCACCACCCGCCGCGGGACCCAGACCAGGCAGCGGTTCCGCTTCTTCCCGGCGGGACGCGACAGTAAGTTCCCCATGTACGGAGTGCGAACCGAGACCGAGGGCCTACTGTTCGAATTGGACAAGCTCGCCGTGGTGCGATGGCTCGTCGGCTCCGGCGTCATCGAGGACCCCGGCCTCGAAACCCAGGAAGAGGCCCAGCGATGGATCTTCCAGCTCAGCGATCCAGTCCTCGACGCCTTCAACGCACCTGACAACGACATCACGAAGGCCCTCCTCGGCCTCGTCCACTCCATGGCACACCGCATGATGAAGGCCCTCGCCACCCGGTGCGGGCTCAACGTCGACTCCCTCGGGGAATATCTCTTCCCCTCCAATTGCGCTTTCCTCGTCTACGCCAACACCCGCAGCAACTTCACACTCGGCGGGCTCGAACACGTCTACCGATTCGACTTGGAAGATGCGCTGTGTGAACTAGACGCGGAGACCCGCTGCGTGTTCGATCCGCCTTGCCGACGCGACTTCGGCGGAGCGTGTGCCGCGTGCCTACACATCTCCGAGGTCGCCTGCGCGAGGTTCAACACCGTTCTGGACCGGAACTTGCTGTTCGGCACGCTTCCCCCCCTCCTGCCCGGCGCCAGCCAAAGCTCACATCCAGGAAGAGAAGGCGAACGACAGTGGCGCGGGTACTGGAGCCGCTGAGACCCCTAGTCTCCCTGCTCCTACAGGCACCAGCCCCTGCGGAAACCGCGGCGGCCGCGACCAACATCGCGGCCGCCGCCGGCACCGGCCCCGAGATAGCCGCGCTCATCCAGGACGCCGTAGTCGATCGACGGCTCGTGTCGTACGCTCTCGTCCACGCTGGTGTCGTGGACGAAGTCGGAGAAAGCACGCAGGCCGCACCTCTCCTTCTCGCTCAGGCTCACGCCATGGTTGCGATGTCACTCGAAGAAGGATGGGAGCTCGTGCTCACTGTCCCGGCCTTCCTTACCGAGTCCTTGAACGAGATGTCGCGTGACAACGGAGGTCCTGGGCTGCCACTCGACACGGGCCGGACGATTCGCCATGTCGCCGAGAGCGCGCAATCGCACCTGGTAATCGCCGCACCCTACCTACACCCCTCCTTCGCGGCCACGGTGGCGCCAGCCCTCAGCACCCTCACCGAGGCTGGCGGGACCGGCACAGTGATCACGAGGGCGCTGGGTCGGTCCGCGCCCGACCGCTCCAATGCCAACGTGGCAGCGGTGGAAGTTTTACGGGGTGCGGTCAGTGCGGCGGGCGGGCTGAGGGTGTGCTCATGGGACGAGAGCGGGTTGGGTATCCACTTCAAAGTCGTCTTGGCCGACGACCAACTTGCGTACATCGGTTCTGCGAATCTCACCCCCGGCGGAACCCGTGCTCACGCTGAAGCGGGCATGCTCCTGCGGGGCAGTCGAGTAAAGGCTCTCTCCCGTTGGCTCCACGTTGTGGCGAACGAGCTCGCGCGGCGCTCGTAGTGTGCCTACTGAATTTTTCCTCACTGAGGTACGGAAGGGAAAATGAGGGGGTAACTGGTGATGCGACGACCATTATGAGCAATAAAGCGCCTGTGGAGGTGGCAACTGATGAGAGCATGCGCGCTCGGCATTACCACCCGACACAGCACGAGGCCGCCACGGACGCCAACGGGCGAAGCAAGCCCTTCCGACTTACCAGGCTGAAATTAACCGTCCGCGTCGCTGTCGTCCGCGTCGCTGCCGA
Source organism: Streptomyces sp. NPDC088745 (assembly GCF_044751045.1). Taxonomy (NCBI): domain Bacteria; kingdom Bacillati; phylum Actinomycetota; class Actinomycetes; order Kitasatosporales; family Streptomycetaceae; genus Streptomyces; species Streptomyces sp. NPDC088745. The sequence continues at coordinate 989,287 of NZ_JBIVLB010000001.1, read as the reverse complement.
CCGGCTCCTCTTTGATCTTTCCAGCGGGCTTAAGTTTAGGCTGAGCGTCGTGGACATCGAGTCCGCGGTAGTAACGCCAGGCACTCGCATAGTCGGCCTGGGAATCGCGGTACATGATCACGTATCCCATGAGTGCGGCGACCTGCCATCCCTCCGGAAGGCAAGTGGCCACCAGCCGAAAGGCCTGATCGGCGGTCATCGGGCCATCGGGTACTGAGACAGCTACGTCCTGGTAGATGACCGACTCTTCGTAGCGGAAGTTGTACGGCACCAAGTTCTTGATCTGTGCGAGAAGTATTTCGAGAGTTTGCTCGCCAGGGACGAGCCCCTCCACCTTTCGCTCCAGGTCGATCCCGAACAGTACGTCGAAATGGTTCTTCTTGAGAACCGTACGGTCGCGGTTACGACCTGGGTCCTTGTTGCCGAACCCGTTCGTGTTCCACGGGATGTGCCCGTCCTTCTTGTACTGCTTTATCAGCAATTTCTCGGGAGCGACAGCAGTGAAGTCTTCGGCGACGAAGAGGCACTTGAACGTCATCTCGTCGAGCGAGATACCCGTTCGTCCCGAAATCTTCTTGAGGTGGTTCCCGAGGCGCTGAGGCAGGGGCTTTTCCGCTTTACCCACGTACACCAGCTTGGGCTCAGCGTCCGCCTCCGTCTGCCGGTAGAGCTGATAGACCCCGGATCTGCTGCTGAGGTTCTCGACGACAGCTCGGCGGTCCAGCTCATCAAGGTTGACCTGCGTGAGAGGGGCGGGCGTCAGCTTGGCCAGTTCCTCTGCGAGCTGGTCCCCCAGCGCCTTGGTAATGCTCAGGCGGAACTGATTACTGAACGATGCGGCCATGCCTGCAACAACCTCCCCGTGGCGCGTGATCACCGTCACTCTAACCGGTGATTCTGGCGGCCAGGTGGCACAAGTACATGAATGGACTGTAGTGATCAACAACTCCGCGGTATGCTTTGCCCATGTCTGAGCTGGGGAAAACGAGTGACAAGGTCAGGACGTCCGTAGAGCTGTTCGCGGGCGGCGGGGGGCTCGCGATGGCCGTACACCGTGCGGGATTCCGCCCCTTGCTCGTGAACGAGTACGCCACGCGGGCATGCGAGACGCTTGAGAACAACGGCGCCGAGGTCCGAGACAAGGACGACACGAGCATCCCCAAGCCAGGTAAGGCGCGCCCAGGGAAGCGGGCGGCCGGCTGGCCCCTCATCAAGGGCGACGTTCGTTCCATCACGTCGTTCGAGTTCCTCAAAGACGCGGAGGTCGACGTCCTTGCGGGCGGCCCTCCCTGCCAGCCGTTCAGCCTCGGCGGCGCGCATAAGGGCACGGAAGACGACCGGAACATGTTCCCCGAGATGTTCAGGGCCATCCGGCAGATGCGACCCAAAGCGGTCATCTGCGAGAACGTGCGAGGTCTGCTGCGCCCTTCGTTCAAGCCGTACTTCGACTACATCTTGCGCGAGATGCAATTGCCGTTCGTTCAGCGTGCTGACGGGGCGACTTGGGAAGAGCATGACGAGGTCCTACAGAAGACCCTTGCCGAGGATCGGACCGATCCAGCGGAGCGGTACATCCTCACCCCGATGCCAGTCAATGCGGCTGATTACGGCGTTCCTCAGATCCGGCAGCGAGTCATCATCGTGGCGTTCCGAGCTGACCTCAATGTCGACTGGGAGAAGCACAAGCCCACTCCGACGCACTCCGAGGCTGCCTTGCTCCAGTCGATGTACAACGGTTCGTACTGGAAGCGGCACGGGGTGTCCGACGAGGTCCGAGACCGCTTCATGGACAACCTGCCCCAGCAGTCCTTGCCTATAGATGACGGCCAGACCTTGAAGGCATGGCACACGCTGCGCGATGCCATCGCCGGCATCTACGAGAACAAGGGCAAGCCGCTGCCTCCCCTTCTGCTGGAACACGTCACTAACAAGGAACAGGTCGGCACGGTGGCGGACCATGTGGGGTGGCCCGGAGCCCGAACCTACCCAGGGCACACGCCGAACTTGCTGGACCGGCCCGCCAAGACCGTAAAGGCCGGCGTACATGGCGTCCCAGGGGGCGAGTCCGTCATGCAGTTGGACGACATCGCGTTCGACGGTAGCGGGTACCGGTACATGACCGTTCGGGAGACCGCCCGGGTTATGACCTTCCCCGACGACTGGGCCCTCGCCGGCCCCCGCGGGGAGAAGATGCGACAACTGGGCAACGCCGTACCCGTCAAGCTCGGCGAGGTCTTCGCCCAGGCAGTAGCCGCCGCGCTCGATGCCGCCGAGGGACGCAAATGACCGACCCCACGAACGGTCAAAAGGGGTGGAGCGATCGTCTGCCACCCGACCGAGCATGGAAGCCGAGAGCCAGCATGACCAGGGTGGCCCGCTCGGCCGAACAAGATCGTGCGGCCGGTGGACTTCACCGGCGCGCGGTCGACCTCGGCCAAGGCCGATACGCTCGGGCATCCATTGCGCTCCGTCTCTACCGCAGCACCCGCCGCATCCGGGCCTACCTTCGCTGGTCCGACCACGGGACCACGCACGAGCGATACGTCGGTGAGGTGGACGCGGCGACGCGAGCAGCGAACCTGGAACGAGCCTGGGCATCCGCCCGCGCGCAGGAGTTCGTCACCGACGAGCAGGTGCCCGCCAGCTCATGGGCCTCGTCCCCAGCCTCGCGAGCAGTCATGTCCGCAAACAAGGGACGAGACACGAAGCCCGAGCGGCTGTTGCGGTCCGCGCTCCACAGCCAGGGCCTGCGGTACCGAGTGGGAGTGAGGCCCATCCCGGATCTTCGCCGCACAGCCGATGTGGTCTTTCCCAAGGCGCGCGTCGCTGTCTTCGTCGATGGGTGCTACTGGCACGGCTGCCCCGAACACCATCGTCCCGCCAAGAAGGGGGCGGAGTTCTGGCAGGAGAAGATCGACGGGAATCGAGCCCGCGATGTCGAGACCAACGAGGCACTGCGTAAAGCAGGTTGGCTCGTCATTCGGGTGTGGGAACACGAAGATCCGGAACAAGCCGCTGAAGAAGTGGTGCAGGCGCTGCGGTCGAGGCAGGTCAGCACGTCAAGCACCACCGGCCGAGAGTAACCGCACGGACATGCTCTGCCGCGCCTCAACCGGCCTGGCGGTGGAGCAGCAAGGGGTGCGCCCAGTACCGGACGTGGCCCGGTTCGGAGTCACACCTTGGCCTGCCCTTCGCTTTCAGCGATTCCGGAGGCTTCAGCAGTCTCACCCAGCAGGCCGAGGTGTGCGGCGAAGCTGATCCTCAGGCTTTCGAGCACGGCCTTGCCCTTGCTCTCAGTCGCGTAGGACGGATAGCCGATCACTCCCGACTCCGTGTAGGCGCTCATCCCCTGCACGAGGGGGAAGGGCCGGGCGCCGCCATCGTGGTCCGCGTCGGTGTAGCCCTCCCGCACCAGCTCTGGGGCGGCGTGAAGGAGGATGGAAGTCTCGATCTCGCTGGCATGCATATCGCCGTGCCGGTCCGAGGTCAGTTCTCCGTAGTCCCGCGCGGTCCCAGTCCGATCCGAGCGGGAAGAGAGACACAGCGGGGCCGTCAACGTTGGCCTCCTGAGCGATATTCGACAGGACGTAGTTCCCCCCGTGTCCGTTCACGATCACCAGCTTGGTTATGCCAGACCATGCGAGGGAGACCTGGATGTCGTCGACCACGGCGAACAGAGTCTTGGCGCTGATACTGACGGTGCCTGGGAACGCCGCGTGCTCGTGACCGCATGACATGGTGATCGGCGGGAGCAAGTGCACGGAGTAGGCGTCGGCGATCTCCTGGCCGATGATGCAGGCGATCGCCGTGTCCGTGGTGAGCGGTAGGTAGCGAACCTGAACTTGTTCCGCTTTGACGGACACCATTGGTGTGGTGGTCAGGCTGCGAGTGCGGTCTCGTATTCGGCAGGGCTGAGGTAGCCGAGGCTGCTGTGTAGTCGGTGCAAGTTGTACCAGCCTTCGATGAAATCGAAGATCGCGGTGCGGGCGGTGGCCCGGCTGGGCCAGGCGGAGGTGCCGAGCAGTTCGCGTTCGATGGTCGAGAAGAACGACTCGGCGAGCGCGTTGTCCCAGCACTGACCGGTGCGGCCGGCCGAAAGCCGGACGCCGAACTCAACTGCCAGGGAGGCGAATCGCTGACTGGTGCACTGGCAGCCGCAGTCCGAATGGAAGATCACGGGGTGGGTGGGGCGACGCTGCCGACAGGCGGCTGTCAGGGCCTCGGGCACCAGCTCGGTCCGCAGGTGATCGGCGGTGCCCAGCCGACCACGCGCCGGGAGGCGATGTCGATGACCGTGGCCGGATAGAGTCGGCCCTCCTCGGTCGGGACGTACGTGATGTCGCCGCACCAGCGGGCATCGAGCCCGGTGCGGTCGGGTGGGAAGTCCCGGACGACGAGGTCGGGACGGAAGGCGGCCCGGGGATCGGCGACCATGGTCACATGACGTCGTCTGCGGTGTCGGCCCTGCAGTCCGGCAGCCCGCATCAGTCGTGCGACACGGCGGCGGCCGCACCCGGCGCCCTCGCGCTTGAGCACGGCATGCACGCGTGGAGCCCCGTAGGTTCCGCGTGATTTCGCATGCACCTCGGTGATCTGCTCAGTCAGCCCGCACTGCACGAGGACCGGGCAGGCCAGAGCGATGGGCAGAGAAGGCGGTCCGGGAGACCTGCATCAGCTCACACGCCCGTTTGACGCTGTGACCTGCGCACTTCTCCGCCTCGATGAACGGGTGCACCGTCACCGGGTCTCCTTCGCGAAGAAAGCTGTGGCCCGCTTGAGGACGTCGACGTCCTCAAGCAACCTGCGGTTCTCCCGCCGCAACGCGGCCCGTTCCTCGCGCTCACTGCTGGTCAGCCCGCTGCGTTCGCCCGCGTCGACCTCGGCCTGCTTCACCCAGTCCCGCACCGCGGTCTCGGTCAGTTCGAAGTCTCCGGCGACCTGCCCGACCGAACGGTCACCTCGCCGGTACAGACCGACGATCTCGGCCTTGAAATCCGGCGTGAACGAACGACGAGGGCGACGAGGCTTCTTCTTCCCCATGCTCTCCATGATGGACATCATCCTTCCGGGGCTGAACCCCAGATCTCAAATGTCCGTCAAACCGGATCAAGCCCAGCTCACGGTCGCCACGCAGCTCGTACAGCGTGGATGGAAGGTCGAGGAGTCCGCGCCCAAGACGGATAGCGGCGAGCGTGTGGTGGCCCTCGACTCCGAGACTGTGAGGGTGCTCACAAAGCACCGTAAGCGGCAGCTCGAGGAGCGCCTCACGTGGGGTGAGGCGTACGTCGAGACCGGTCGCGTGTTCACGCAGGAGAACGGCGAGTGGCTCCACCCGGCATGGGTGACCGACCAGTTCCGGCGGCTGGCTGCCGAGGCAGGACTGCCGCCGATCCGGCTGCACGACCTGCGCCACGGCGCGGCGACCCTAGCCCTCGCGGTCGGCGCCGAGATGAAAGTCGTCCAGGAGGTGCTCGGCCACTCCTCGATCACCATCACCTCGGACACGTACACGAGCGTCCTGCCCGAGGTCGCCCGGAAGGCCGCCGAGGCAGCCGTGAAGCTGGTTCCGCGTCAGGCCGCCCGTACCGCCGGGCTCACCTCGGGCTCACATCGGGTCTCCGACGCCCCCGAACACATCAAAGTGCCCCACCCGAAGAAGCCGAATGGGGCACTTAAGCGCAGGTCAAGCGGTACATCCACTGACCGGCACGCGGTAGGCCGCGTGGGACTCGAACCCACAACCAACAGATTAAAAGTCTGCTGCTCTGACCAATTGAGCTAGCGGCCCGCGCGCCCCAGCATAACCGCACGATCCCGCTGCTCCCACGGCGTTGTTCCCGAGCCCGGAACCGGACCAGGACCACGCCCGGATCAGAGCCCGGAACCGCGCCCGGATCAGAGCCGGGAACCACGCCCGGATCCGGGCCCGCGACCACGCCCGGATCAGCACACCGACCGGTAGCCCTCCCAGCCCCGCACCGGCCGGGTCCGCCGCCGCCGTGCCGCCCAGCACCGGCACCAGCCCCGCGGCCGCGCCCAGGGCGACGGCTGCCGCCACCGCCGATCTGCTCCTCGTACGACGATCCATCCGCCCGGCCCCTCCCCCGGCAGCCCAGGAGGAGGCCGAACGGCCAGGGCCCCCGGCCGCGTCGCGCCTGTGTTCCCCACACAAGTCGCCGGATGCCAACAGCAGTTCCGGATGTGACGGAAGTGAAAAGAGAGACGGGCCCGGTCGTCAAGAACGGGCCCGTCTCTCTTACGGGTTCAGGCCGACTCAGCCGTTGCGCTTCCAGCGCGGCTTGTCGTCGCGGCGGCCGAAGGAACCGGTGCCGGTGCCGGTGCCGGAACCACCGCGGTGGTCGTCACGACGGCCGTACGGGCGGTCGCCGCCGCCGAAGGAACGGCCGCCCGAGGGGCGCTCGTCACGACGGTCGCGGTTGAACGGGCGGTCGCTGCCACCGGCGCGGAAGCCGCCGGCGGCAGGACGGTCGCCGCGGTCGTCGCGACGGAAGCCGCCGGACGGACGGTCGTTGTCCCGGCGGAAGCCGCCACCGGCCGGACGCTCGTCCCGGCGGTCGTTGCCGCGGTAGCCGGTGGCCGCCGGGCGGTCGCTGCCGCTGCGCTCGCCGCCGCGGAAACCACCGGACGCACGGTCGTCACGACGCTCGAAGGAACGGCCGCCACGGTCGTCACGACGGTCGTTGCCGCGGAAGCCGCCGCCGGTGGGACGGTCGCCGCGGTCGTCGCGGCGGAAACCGCCGGACGGACGGTCGTTGTCCCGGCGGAAGCCGCCACCGGCCGGACGCTCGTCACGGCGGAAGCCGCCGCGGTCGCCGCCCCGGTCGTCACGGCGGTCGCCGCCACGGAACCCGCCGCGGTCGCCGCCGCGGTCGTTGTTGCCCCGGTAGCCGCCGCGGTCGTTGTCACGGCGCTCGAAGTTGCCGCGGTCGTCGCGGCGCTGACGCTGCTCCTCCGCCGCCTTCGCGGCGGCGGCGGCCTCGGCCTGGGCCTCTTCCAGGGCCTCGGCCTCGGCGGCGGCAGCGGCCTCGGCCACCGCGGTCTCCGGGTCCTCGCCCCGCTCACGGGCGGCACGGGCGACCAGTCGGTCGGCCTCCTCGCGCAGCTCGGTCGCCCGGCGCTGGACGCGCTCCAGCTCCTTGGCGAGCTCCTTGGCCTCGCGCTCGGCCTGCTTGGCCGAGTTGGTCGCGGAGTCGGCCTGGACCTCGGTCAGCGAGCGGGCGCCGGTGATCTCGGCGACCTCCGGGTCGAACGCGCCCGAGCCGCCGACGATGTGGCGCGAGGCGTCGACGCCCGCGTCCTCCATCAGCCGGAAGATCTGGCGGCGCTGGTGCGGCAGCGACAGCGAGACGACGACGCCGGACTTGCCCGCGCGGGCCGTACGGCCGGAGCGGTGCAGGTAGTCCTTGTGGTCACCGGCCGGGTCCACGTTCAGAACCAGGTCGATGCCGTCGACGTGGATGCCGCGCGCGGCGACGTCGGTGGCGACGAGCGCGTTGACGTAACCCTTCTTGAAGTCCTCAAGAACGCGCGTACGAGCACCCTGGGTCATGCCGCCGTGCAGGGCGTCGGCCTTGACGCCCGAGTCCTGGAGCTGCTCGGCGATGCGGTCCGCGCCGAGCTGGGTGCGGACGAAGATGATCGTGCGGCCCTTGCGGGCGGCGATCGCGGCCGTGACCGGCGCCTTGTCCTTCGGCTTCACGACGAGGACGTGGTGGGTCATGGTCGAGACGTTGCCCTGCGCGCTGTCGACCTCGTGCGTGACGGGGTTGGACAGGTAGCGCTTGACCAGCGTGCCGATCTCGTTCTCCATGGTGGCGGAGAAGAGCATCCGCTGGCCGCCGCCGGGGATCTGGTCGAGCAGCTCGGTGACCTCGGGCAGGAAGCCCAGGTCCGACATCTGGTCGGCCTCGTCGAGAACGGCGATCTGCACGTTCTCCAGCGAGCAGGCGCCGCGGTTGATGATGTCGCGCAGTCGGCCCGGGGTGGCGACGAGGACGTCGACGCCGCGCTCCAGGGCGTAGATCTGGTTGCCCATGGACGTACCGCCGCAGACGACCTTCATCTTCAGGCCGAGCACGTCGCCGTACGGCTGGAGGGCGTCCGCGACCTGCATCGCGAGCTCACGCGTCGGGGTCAGGATGATCGCGCGGGGCTTCTTCTTCTCGGTGGTGCCGCCGGCCAGCGAGGCCAGGGTCGGCAGGCCGAAGGAGAGGGTCTTGCCGGAACCGGTGCGGCCGCGGCCCAGGATGTCCTTGCCGGCCAGGGCGTCCGGGATGGTCGCGGCCTGGATCGGGAAGGGCGCGGTGACGCCGTTCTGGGCGAGCTTGCGGACGATGCCCTCGGGCAGGCCCAGGTCGGCGAAGGTGACGCCGGGCTCGGCGTCGGCGTCGGCCTCGGCGTCGATGTCGGCCTCGGCGGCGGGGGCCTCGTCGGCGACCGGCTCGGAAGCGGTCTCGACGACGGCCTCGGAGGCGGTCTCGGCCTCGGCGGTCTCGGTGGCGGCCGCCACGACCTCGGTGGTGTCCACGACGGGGGCTTCCGTCACGGGGACCTCCGTGACGGGGGCCTCCGTGGCGGGGGAGACCGACTCGACAGCCTCGGTGACGGCGTCAACGCGCTCGTCAACGGGCATGGCGGTGCGGTCAGAACTGGAAACAGACATGCGGATGCGAAACCTCTCGGAGTCTCGGCACGCGCCCAAACTCCGTGAATCGCAAGTGAAACCGCCTCGATGCGGTCAGTCACGGCAAGGGAGAGTACGCGCCACACGGCGCTCTTCTGTGTCGGCGCCGGGCAATGGGATCAAACGATCTATAACCATACGCACCCTCCCCCACACCTGGCAAATCGGCTCCGCTACACCGCCACGACCTGCGGTTTCACCCCCGGCCCCGAGCGCACCTGCCGGAACTTCACCGGTGCCGGGGAGTCCACCGCGCGGTTCTGCGCGGCGGGCGTCTCGGAGGGCGGCGTGGGCTGCGGCTCGGGCTCGCTCGGCGTCGGGGTCGGCTCGGGCGGCCCGGTGGGCGTGGGCTGGGGCCGCGGCGGCTCCTCGGTGTGCCGGGAAGGGGTCGGCTTCGCCTTCCCCGGGGGCGGCGTGGCGCGGCCGTCTCCGGCCCCCGGGGACGGCGTGGCGCCCGGCGAGGCCCCGCCCGCGCCGGGGCGGGTGGCCTCGGGGCCCGGCGAGGCGCTGGGGTTCGGGGAGGCGCCGCCCCGGGGGTCCGCGCCCTTGCCGTCCTCGCCGCCTTCGCCGCGCGGGACGGGGCCGCCGTCCCGGCGCCCCTGGCCCTCGCCGTCCACCGCGGCGCCGCCGTCGTCCGGCCCGGCCTGCTCCTGCTGGGCGGCGGGGCGCACGGGAAGCGGTTTCCCCTGGTCGTCGCTGACGCTCATGCAGCCGGCGGAGGCGGCCACCGCGAGCACCGCGGCGGCGAGTCGGACAGGGGCGGGCAACTGGCGCACGGGCGCACCTCCGGGACGACGGCGCACGGGGGTGCCGGCGCACGGGTCTGCGACACTTCCCTGCGACACTCCCGGAGCCGTAACGGCGAGTTGGGGTCTGCCCCTCTCAACTCCCGGGGCCCCGCCGGGGACACGCGCGGGCACGTGACCACCACCGCGCCGTCACACCCGTACCACCGCACGTCCGCGGCATCAGCCGCCCAGGGCCCGCCCGAGCACCGCTCCCGCCGTCACCGCGCCCAGCGCGACCAGCACGGACACCGCCACGTTCGCCGCCGCGAACAGCCGCCGGCCGGTCTCGGCCAGCCGCAGCGTCTCCCAGCTGAACGTCGAGTACGTCGTGAGGGCCCCGCACAGCCCGGTCCCGACCAGCAGGTGCACGGCCCCGGACGCCGCCCCGACCGCGACCGCCCCCGTCACCAGGCCGAGCAGCAGGCTCCCGGCGGCGTTCACCACGAGCGTCCCGGCGGGGAAGCCGGCGCCGTACCGCGCGCGCACCGCACGGTCCGTCAGATACCGCAGGGGCGCGCCGACCGCGCCGCCCACGAGGACGAGCACCCAGTTCACGCCGTACGTCCGCGCCGCACCCGGCGGGTCAGGGCGGCGGCCGCCGCCACCGCGCCGAGCGCCCCGGCGAGCGTCCCGAGCGCGTAGGCGGCGGCCGTGAGCAGCTCGCCGTGCTCCAGCAGCCCGCCCAGGTCCATGGCGTACGTCGAAAACGAGGTGAAGCCCCCGAGGACGCCCACCCCGAGGAACGGCCGCACCAGCGGCGGCAGGCCGCCCTCCTCCGCCCGCGCCATGAGGACGCCGATCAGCCCGGAGCCGAGCACGTTGATCCCGAACACGGCCCACGGGAAGCCCGCGGCGGGCACGGGCCAGACCAGCAGCACCGCGTAGCGCGCACCCGCGCCGAGGGCGCCGCCGAGGGAGACGGCGGCGAGGACGGCACGGGCGGAGGGCTCGCTCACCCGTAGCCCAGGGCGTGCAGCCGCTCGTCGTCGATGCCGAAGTGGTGGGCGATCTCATGGACCACGGTGATCTCCGTCTCGGCCACCACGTCCTCGCGGTCCTCGCACATGCGCAGCGTGGGGCCCCGGTAGATGGTGATCCGGTCGGGGAGCACGCCCGCGTACCACTCGCCGCGGTCGGTGAGCGGGGTCCCCTCGTAGAGGCCGAGCAGGTCGGGGTCGTCGGGGGCGGGTTCGTCCTCGACGAAGACCGCGACGTTGTCCATCAACCGCGTCAGTTCGGGCGGTATCCGGTCCAGGGCCTCGGCGACCAGTTCTTCGAACTCCTCACGCGTCATCTCCAGCACACCCCCCATTCTGCGGCCTCCCCCTCCCCCCGCATCCCCCTGCGCCCCCACTCCCTTGGGCGACGCACCCCCGCCCCCGCTCCCTTGGGCGCCGCAGCCGCCCTGCCCCCGCCCCCTTGGGCGACGGGGCCGCCCCAAGGGGGCGGGACGGGCGGGCAAGGGGGCGGCCCCTCCCGCTCCCGGCCCACCCGGGTGCCGCCCCCTGCGCAAGCGCCTGCGCCGGACGCACGACCCCGCCCAGGCCGAGAGCCCAGCCCCGGCACCGGACGCTCAGCCCCGCCCGGCTCGGGCAGGAGAGGCCCCGGACCCGCCCCTTTCCCTAAAGCGCTTGCCGCGCGGCTGCCTCCGGTTCACTGCGGGAGCGTCGTGGCCGGTCGCGCAGTTCCCCGCGCCCCTGGGAGGGGCGCATCGCCGCGCCCCGGGGCGGCATAGCCCCGTGCGGGGGCGGGCATACGCCTCCAATGGCCCGCGCCGACCTCGCACCCCTCCCGCACCCCTGGGCCCGCCCCCTCGGCCTGCTCCTCGTCGTGCTGCTGGGCGCCTGGCTCGGCCTGCTCGCCGCGGGGGACGTACGCACCCCCGTCGGCCCCGTCGACACCACCATGACCCTGCGTCCCTCCCTCACCGGCGGCACCAAGATCAATGTCTCGCCCCTGGGCGCCCTGGAGCTGGACTCCCACACCGCCCCCGTCCGCCTCGACGTCGACATCGACCAGCTCGACCCGGAGCGCTCCGCCGCCCTGGTCAACCACCCCGAACGGATCTCCGGCCTCCAGGAGGAGATCACCAGGGACGTCGAGTCCGGCACCCTGGCCCTCGCCCTGCGTTCCGGCTGCGCCGTCCTCGCCGGCGCCACCGCCCTCGGCCTCGCCGTCTACCGCAGCCCCCGCCGCGCCCTGGCGGCCGGCGGACTCGCGCTGGCGCTCCTCACCGCGTCCGGCGGGGCCGCGTACGCCACCTGGAACCCGAAGTCCGTGCTGGAGCCGAAGTTCTCGGGACTGCTCTCCTCCGCGCCCTCGGTCGTCGGTGACGCCCGCAGCATCGTCACTGAGTTCGACGTGTACCAGCAGGAGCTGGCCCGCTTGGTCACCAACGTCACCAAGCTGTACGACGCCGCCTCCACCCTCCCCGCCTACCAGCCGTCCCCCTCCACGTACCGCGTCCTGCACGTCTCGGACATCCACCTCAACCCGGCGTCCTGGCGCATCATCGGCTCGCTCGTCGAGCAGTACGACATCGACGCGATCATCGACTCGGGCGACACCATGGACCACGGCAGCAGTGCCGAGAACGTCTTCCTGGACCCGATCCCCGACCTCGGCGCGCCGTACATCTGGGTGCGCGGCAACCACGACTCGGCGGCCACCCAGGCGTACCTGTCACGCCTCAAGAACGTGCACGTCCTCGACAACGGCAGTGCCGTCACCGTCGCCGGCGGCCTGCGCGTGGCGGGCACGGGCGATCCCCAGTTCACCCCGGACCGCTCCGTCGCCGCCCAGGGCGACCCCGCCGAGCGCCTCGCGGGCGCCCGGCTCGCCGCCTCCCTGCGCGGCCAGAAGGCCGCCGGCACCCCGGCCGACATCGCCGTCGCCCACAACCCGGTCGCCGCGGCGCAGACCGACGGCGAGGTCCCGCTGGCCCTGGCCGGCCACACCCACTCCCGCAAGACCGAGATCCTGCCCCGGGGCACCCGCCTGATGGTCGAGGGCTCCACGGGCGGCGGCGGCCTGCGCGCCGTGGAGGGCGAGGGCGAGCCCGAGAAGATCCGTGCCTCCCTGCTCTACCTGGACCGCGACACGCGCCGCCTCCAGGCCTGGGACGAGATCACCCTGGGCGGCCTGGGCCTGACGACCGCCGAGGTCAGCCGCCACCTCCCGGAAACCAACCGCCCCGGGGCGACCCCCGCCCCGACCCCCTCCGCCCCCTCCCGCTAAACCGTTTTGGCGATACCCCCCGGCATCCCATATGCTTCTGACGTCCCCGACGCGCTGCGAAGCGCAAAGGCGGGCCAATTAGCCCTCATCGTCTAGTGGCCCAGGACGCCGCCCTTTCAAGGCGGTAGCACGGGTTCGAATCCCGTTGGGGGCACGCCACACCTGTGCGAGACTCGTGCTCGCACATTGCTTGGTCCTGTGGAGCAGTTTGGAGTGCTCGCCACCCTGTCAAGGTGGAGGCCGCGGGTTCAAATCCCGTCAGGACCGCTTGCGATTTCGGTCGCAGTGGCTGGGTAGCTCAGTTGGTACGAGCGATCGCCTGAAAAGCGATAGGTCGCCGGTTCGATCCCGGCCCCAGCCACCCTTCGAAAGGCCCCGTCCTCAGGACGGGGCCTTTCGGCGTTCCCCCGGCCCGCAGGGCGCTGCCGGGTCCCCCGGCCGAAAAATGATCACTCTCCTGTCAGTGGCCGTTGTTAACCTCCAGCGGTCCGTCAACTGTGACGGACGCCATCAGGGGAGGGGCAGCATGACCGGAAGAACGAGACGAAGAGCGACGACGGCGGTGGCCGTCGCACTGCTCATGACGGGGGCCCTGCCGGGCACCGCGTCGGCGGCGGACGAGAACCGGCCGCCGCCCAGGCCCGCCGCCGCGGATCTGCGGACCAACGGCCTGGCGTGCGCGCCGAATGCGGCACCGCCGTACATCCGCAGCCGTCCCGTCGTCAGCGCGGTCCTGCGTGATCCGGACAGCACCGCCCGGTTGAGCGGCCAGTTCGAAGCCTGGTGGAAGGACTCCGCCGGCAAGGAGCAGCGGCGCAGCTTCGAGACGGACGTCCTGCCCGGCCAGAGCCACGAGTTCCAGTGGCAGTTGCCGGACGACGTACCGCCCCACACCCCGGTCGCGTGGCGGGTGCGCACCTCGGACGGCGCGCTGTGGTCCCCGTGGAGCGCCACCAGCACGGGTGCCGCCTGCCGGTTCGTGTACGACAACGACGTCCCCGAGCCGCCCGTGATCACCTCCTCCGACTTCCCCCAGGACGACGCCTGGCACGACGGCGTGGGCATCCGCACCAGCTTCCGGGCCGCGTCGCCGGCCGAGGACGTCGTCTCCTACGCGTACCGCTTCAGCACCGGCGCCCACGGCAGCCTGCCCGCGCGCGGTCCCGGCCTTCCGGTCGTCATACCGCACCTGGCGGAGCGGAGCGGGGTGGACACCGTCTCCGTCCAGGCCGTGGACCGTGCGGGCAACCACAGTCCGTCCGCCCAGTACGTCTTCCGGGTCAGGTCCGCCAGGGAACCCGTCGCTCGCTGGACACTGGGCGACCCCGTCGGCTCCCCCGTCGCCACGGCCACGGCCGGGCCCTCCGCGCGGGCCGGCAGCGGAGTGGCCTTCGGCGCGGCCGGGCCGTCCGGCACCCGACTGACGACGGCGGCCGTGCTCGACGGCTCGGCCAACGGCTTCCTGACGCCCGGCGCCACGGTGGTCAAGCCCGGCACCGGCTTCGCCGTCAGCGCCTGGGTGCGGCCGGACCGGCTCGACCGGGGCATGACCGCGGTGAGCCAGGACTCCGGTACCGCCGCGCTGTTCTCCCTGGGGCTGCGTACCGCGGGCGATTCCGCCGGGTGGGCGTTCACGGTCGGCGGCACCCGGGTCGTCGGCGGCTCCCCCGCCGCCGGCAAGTGGACCCATCTCACCGGTGTGCACGACCCGGTGGCGAAGACCGCTCGGCTGTTCGTCGACGGGCGGGAGGCGGGTGTCGCTCAGCAGGTGAAGCCCTTCACGACCGCCGGTGACCTGCAACTGGGGCGGGAAAGGGGGCTGCTGGGCCATCAGGCGGCATGGCGGGGCGGGCTCGGCGACGTACAGCTGCACGACAGGTTGGCCTTCGCGCCGGAGATCGCCGAGAACGCCCGGCGCAAGCCGGTCTCCACGGGCAACTGGAACATGGCGGCGGCACTTCCGGACGGAACGACTCCGGACCTGGCCGGCGGGCAGCCGCTCGCCCTGCACGGCGGCGCGAAGATCGACCAGGCCGATCCCCTCAACTTCGACGGAGGCGGCTACCTCGTCCTGGACGGCACGGACGGTCACGCGTCGACCGTCCGCCCGGCGGTGGACACGAGCGACAGCTTCACCGTCGCCGCACGCGTCCGCCTGGCCGGTGCGGCGGACGGCGGCCCGATGACCGTCCTCGCGCAGGGCGGCACCCATACGGACGCCTTCAAGGTCCGGTACGTGCCCGAGTCCTCCCAGTGGCAGCTCGTGCTGACCGAGGCGGACCGGCCGGGAGCCCGGGAGTGGGTGGCGGTCCAGCGGGACCAGCGGGATTCCGTGAACCATGTGGCCGTGGTCCACGACCGCGCGGCAGGCACCTTCCAGCTCTACCTGAACGGCTCCACGGCGGACGGAGCGACGGTCTCCGTCCCGTCCTCCTGGCAGAGCGGCACAGGTCTCCACGTGGGCCGGGCCCACGCGGGCGACGGCTGGGGCGAGTACCTGAAGGGGGACGTGGACGACGTCCGGGCATTCTCCGGAGCGCTCTCCCCGTCCGACGTCAGCATGCTGAGCTTCGGCTTCGGGGAGCCCTGCTTCTGCGGCTGACCCCCGGCCGCGCAGCCCCCGCCGCGTCCGCCCGCCGCGTTGTCCGGGCGGGCGACGCGGCGGGGGTGCGGTCAGCGGGAGGGCTGTTCCTCGGGGCGGGTGGCCGAGGCGCTGTCGTTCCTGCGGTTGCGTACGGCACGCACCCCCAGGCCCACCCCCACCGCCCCCACCACGCCCGCCAGCAGCGCCCAGTCCGGGACCGCGGCGCCCAGGCGGGAGGCCCACTGCTCGACGGCGAAGGAGTCGTCGACGTCGAGCAGGCCGGGCAGGGCCGTGGCGCCGTCGAAGGCGAGGAAGAGGACGCCCAGGGCGACGAAGAACAGCCCGGAGAGGAGGGAGGTGGTGTGCAGTTCGAAGCGGCCCAGGGCGAGGGTCCGGCCGCGCAGCCACCTCCGCCGCCCCAGCTCGAAGCGCTCCCAGAGCAGGGCGAGGACGAAGAGGGGCACGGCCATGCCCAGGGCGTAGACCGCGAGCAGCAGCCCGCCGTAGACCGGGCTGCCGCCGACGGCCGCGACCGTCAGGACGCTGCCGAGGATCGGCCCGGCGCAGAAGCCCGCGAGGCCGTAGACCGCGCCCAGGGCGTACACGGACAGGGCCGTGGTCGGGCGGATGCGGCCGGACAGCTCCGCCATCCTCTTCGACGCGAACCCCATGCCCAGGATCTGCGCGACCCCGAGCGCGATGATCAGCCACCCGGCGGCGGTGATCAGCAGCCCCCGGTTGCCGTAGAAGAACCGCCCGGCGAAGGAGCCCGCCGCGCCCAGCGGGACCAGGGTGGTGGCCAGCCCCAGGTAGAAGAGGCCGGTGCGGGCCAGCAGCCGGGACGTCGAGTCGATCGAGTACGCGAAGAACGCGGGCAGCAGCAGGGCGCTGCACGGACTGACCAGGGCGAGGAGACCGCCGAGGAAGGCGGCGAAGTAACCGATGTCGGGAGTCACCGCGAGCCCTCCGCGCCCTTCTCGGCCGCGCCCTCCTCCGCGGTCCCCTTCCCGCCCGCCGGCTTCTTGGCGGCGGCCTTCTTGGCCGACTCGACGGCCTGCACGAAGACCTGGTCGGGCTGCGCGCCGGAGATCGGGCGGCCGTTGATCAGGAAGGACGGGGTGGCGGTGGCCCGCAGCGCGTACGCCTCCTCCTTGTCCTTCCGTACGGACGTCTTCGCCGCCTCGCTCCCGGTGTCGGCGGCGAACCTGTCGAGGTCCTGCACCCCGGCCTGCCGCGCGAGCGCCTTGAGCTGCTCCTCGCCGAAGCCCTTCTGCTTGGCGTCCTTGGCGTAGGCGGCGGCGTGGAACTGCCAGAAGCGGCCCTGCTGCCCGGCGGCCCAGGCGGCACGGGCGGCGGCGTCGGACTCGTCGCTGAGGATCGGGTAGTTGCGCCACTCGATGCGCAGGGTGCCGTCCTCGACGTACTTCTTCACCAGTTCCGGCTCGGTGTCGCGGGCGAACTTGCCGCAGAAGCCGCACTTGAAGTCGGCGTACTCGACCATGACGACGGGCGCGTCGGCCTTCCCCTGGGCGAGGGGGTCGCCCTCGATGCGGCGGGCCAGCTTCTCCAGCTCGGGGAAGACACCGGTCTCGGGAGCCGCCTCGGCCCCGTCGCCCGGGGAGGCGGTGACCTCCAGGACCGAACCGGGCGTGTCGCGGTCGTCGGGCTTGGTCGCGGAGTAGGAGGCGAGGCCGAGGAGCACCGCGGCGGCGACGACACCGGAGCCGATGAGGACGCCGCGGGTCCTGCCGCTGCTCTTCCTGCCGCCGTTGTTCTTGGTGCTGCTGTTCTTGCTGCCGCTGGTCTTGTTCATGGACATGGCTGTGCTGTTCTCCTGACGGGGCTGTCTGAGGGCCGGAAACGGGCAGGGGTGTGCCCGGTGTCCGCCCTAGACGCGCAGCAGGACGCCGAGGTCCACGGGGGTCGGCGGGGCCGCCCGGGGCGGTGCGCGGCCGGGTGCCGGGGCCGCCAGGAGCCGGTCGACGGCGGCGGCGGCCTGGGCGCCCGGGGCTTCGAAGAGGGCGGGCATCAGCTCGTACGAGAGGAAGCTGCGCGGCGGCGAGGAGGGCTGCCCGGTGCCGTGCCCGGAGACCGGCTTGCACCCGGGCGCGTCGTCCCGGACCTCGAAGGCCGCCGGCGCCGCCCGGCCCTCCGCCCCCGGCACCGCGCCGGCCGGACCGCACAGCAGCAGCCCGACCGCCAGCACCAGGACGGCGATCAGCCGGCTCAGGGGGGCGACGGACAACACGGGGGCCTCTCGGGGCGGGTACGAGCGAGCTCTGCCGGGACGTCACAGCGCCCACCCCCCGAGGGTACGCGCCGGTGTCCGCCCCCCGGGCGCACCCGGCCGCGCCCCCGGACGCGAGGACCGGGGAGGGCTGGAGAGGACCAGAGAGGACCAGAGGGGGCGGAGAGGACCAGAGGGGGCCGGAGAGGACCGGAGCCGCGGAGGACCCGCATCGCCCCCCACCGAAATGGGTTCGCCATGAACAGACCGGGAGTGAGATCCTGGACCAGGTATGTCTACTTCCCTCGCCGACCTCCAGGCCACCCTCGCCCAGAGCTCGCTCCGTGACGCACACCGCCTCGGCCGCCGTCTCGAAGGCGCCCGTCGTATCCGCAAGCCGGAGGCCCGGCAGGCCGTCCTGGACGAGATCGCCGCCGAGGCGGAGAAGTCCGCCGCCAAAGTGGCCGCCCGCGCCGCGCGGGTGCCCCCGGTCACGTATCCCGAGACCCTCCCCGTCAGCCAGAAGAAGCAGGACATCGCCGACGCGATACGCGACCACCAGGTCGTGATCGTCGCGGGCGAGACCGGCTCCGGCAAGACGACGCAGATCCCCAAGATCTGCATGGAGCTGGGCCGGGGCGTCCGGGGCATGATCGGGCACACCCAGCCCCGCCGCATCGCCGCCCGCACGGTCGCCGAACGCATCGCGGACGAGCTGAAGACCCCCCTCGGCGAGGCCGTCGGCTGGAAGGTCCGCTTCACCGACCAGGTGAACCAGGAGTCGACCTTCGTCAAGCTCATGACGGACGGCATCCTGCTCGCCGAGATCCAGACCGACCGCGAACTGCGCGCGTACGACACGATCATCATCGACGAGGCCCACGAGCGAAGCCTCAACATCGACTTCCTGCTCGGCTACCTCGCCCAGCTCCTCCCCCGGCGCCCCGACCTCAAGGTCGTCATCACCTCCGCGACGATCGACCCGGAGCGCTTCTCCCGCCACTTCGGCGACGCGCCCATCGTCGAGGTCAGCGGACGCACGTATCCCGTCGAGGTCCGCTACCGCCCCCTCCTGGAGGAGGAGGGCGACGACTCCGACCGCGACCAGATCACCGCCATCGCGGAAGCCGTCGAGGAGCTCCAGGCCGAGGGGCCCGGCGACATCCTGGTCTTCCTCTCCGGGGAGCGGGAGATCCGTGACACCGCCGACGCCCTGAACAAACGCAAACTGCGCCTCACCGAGGTGCTCCCGCTGTACGCCCGGCTCTCCCACGCCGAGCAGAACCGCGTCTTCCAGCGCCACACCGGCCGCCGCGTCGTCCTCGCCACGAACGTCGCCGAGACCTCCCTCACCGTCCCGGGCATCAAGTACGTCATCGATCCCGGCACCGCCCGCATCTCCCGGTACAGCCACCGGACCAAGGTGCAGCGGCTCCCGATCGAGCGGATCTCCCAGGCCAGCGCCAACCAGCGCAAGGGCCGCTGCGGCCGTACGTCCGACGGCATCTGCATCCGCCTGTACTCCGAGGACGACTTCCTCACCCGCCCGGAGTTCACGGACGCCGAGATCCTCCGTACGAACCTGGCCTCCGTCATCCTCCAGATGACCGCCGCCGGGCTCGGCGAGATCGAGAAGTTCCCCTTCATCGACCCGCCGGACCACCGCAACATCCGCGACGGCGTCCAGCTCCTCCAGGAGCTCGGGGCCCTCGACCCGAACGAGAAGGACCCCAAGAAACGGCTCACCCAGCAGGGCCGCAAGCTCTCCCAGCTGCCCGTCGACCCCCGCCTGGCCCGCATGGTCCTGGAGGCCGACAAGAACGGCTGCGTGCGCGAGGTGATGGTGATCGCCTCCGCGCTCTCCATCCAGGACCCGCGCGAGCGGCCCGTCGAGAAGCAGCAGCAGGCCGACCAGAACCACGCCCGGTTCAAGGACGAGACCTCCGACTTCCTCTCGTACCTCAACCTCTGGCGCTACGTCCGCGAGCAGCAGAAGGAGCGCGGCTCGTCCAGCTTCCGCCGGATGTGCAAGCAGGAGTACCTCAACTTCCTGCGCATCCGGGAGTGGCAGGACATCTACGCCCAGCTCCGCTCGGTCGCCAAGCAGATGGGCATCCACCTCAACGAGGAGGACGCGCCGGAGACCTCCGTCCACACCTCCCTGCTCGCGGGCCTGCTCTCCCACATCGGCCTCAAGGACACCGACAAGAACGAGTACCTGGGGGCCAGGAACGCCAAGTTCGCGATCTTCCCCGGGTCCGCGCTCTTCAAGAAGCAGCCCCGCTTCGTCATGTCCGCCGAGCTGGTCGAGACCTCCCGCCTGTGGGCGCGGGTGAACGCCAGGGTCGAGCCCGAGTGGATCGAGCCGCTCGCCCAGCACCTGCTGAAGCGCACGTACAGCGAGCCGCACTGGGAGAAGGACCAGGCGGCCGTCATGGCGTACGAGCGGGTGACGCTGTACGGCGTCCCGATCGTCGCCCAGCGCAAGGTGAACTACGGACGCATCGACGCCGAGGTCTCCCGCGACCTCTTCATCCGCAACGCGCTGGTCGAGGGCGACTGGCGCACGCACCACAAGTTCTTCGCCGACAACCGCAGGCTCCTCACCGAGGTCGAGGAGCTGGAGCACCGGGCCCGCCGCCGCGACATCCTGGTGGACGACGAGACGCTGTTCGACTTCTACGACCAGCGCATCCCCGAACACGTCGTCTCCGGCGCGCACTTCGACTCGTGGTGGAAGCACAAGAAGCGCGAGGAGCCCGAACTCCTCGACTTCGAGCGCGAGATGCTCATCAACGAGAAGGCCGCGGGCGTCACCAAGGACGACTATCCGGACCACTGGCGGCAGGGCGCGCTGAAGTTCAGGGTCACCTACCAGTTCGAGCCCGGCGCGGACGCGGACGGCGTGACCGTCCACATCCCGCTCCAGGTGCTCAACCAGGTCACCGACGAGGGCTTCGACTGGCAGATCCCGGGCCTGCGGGAAGAGGTCGTGACCGAGCTGATCCGCTCCCTCCCCAAGCCGGTCCGCCGGCACTACGTGCCCGCGCCGAACTACGCGCAGAAGTTCCTGGACCGCGCGGTCCCGTTGCAGGAGCCGATCCACTTCACGCTGGCCCGCGAGCTCCAGAAGATGGTCGGGGTGCCGGTCTCCGCGGCCGACTTCGACCTCTCCCGCATCCCGGACCACCTGCGCGTCACGTTCCGCATCGTCGACGAGCGCCGCAAGAAGCTCGCCGAGGACAAGGACTTGGAGGCCCTGCGGCTGAAGCTCCGCCCCAAGGCCCGGCAGGCCCTCTCCAAGGCGGCGGCGGCCACCGCCGAGCGCTCGGGCGGCGGGACCATCGAGCGCACCGGCCTCACCGACTGGACCATCGGCACGCTCACCAGGGTCTTCGAGACCAAGCGGGCCGGGCAGCCGGTGAAGGCGTACCCGGCGCTGGTCGACAAGGGCGCCTCGGTCTCCGTGCAGCTCTTCGACTCCGAGGCCGAGCAGCGGCAGGCGATGTGGGCCGGCACCCGCCGCCTGATCCTGCTCAACATCCCGGTGAACCCGGCGAAGTTCGCCTCCGACAAGCTCACCAACCAGCAGAAGCTGGCCCTGTCCAGCAACCCGCACGGCTCCGTCCAGGCGCTCTTCGACGACTGCGCCATGGCCGCCGCGGACAAGCTGATCGCCGACCACGGCGGCCCGGCCTGGGACGAGGAGTCCTTCCGGAAGCTGTACGACAGGGTCCGCGCCGACCTCGTGGACGCGACGGTACGGACCGTGGGCCAGGTCCAGCAGGTGCTGGCCGCGTGGCAGGCCTGCGAGCGCCGCCTGAAGTCGACCAGCAGCCCCGTGCTGCTGGCCAACCTCGCCGACGTGCGCAGGCAGCTGGACGCCCTGATGCCCGCGGGCTTCGTCACGAAGACCGGCCTGAAGCGGCTGCCGCACCTGATGCGCTACCTGGTGGCCGCCGACCGGCGCCTCCAGCAGATGCCGACCGGCGCCCAGCGCGACACCGCGCGCATGGAGAAGGTCCACGAGATGCAGGACGAGTACGCCTGGCTCCTGGAGCAGCTCCCGCAGGGGCGGCCGGTGCCGCCGGAGGTGCGGGAGATCCCGTGGATGATCGAGGAGCTGCGGGTCAGCTACTTCGCGCACGCCCTGGGCACCGCCTATCCGGTCTCCGACAAGCGGATCGTGAAGGCGATCGACGCGGCGGCCCCGTAGCGGGCCGCCCGGTCCGAGCGGGTTCGACTGCACCCTCTGACCTGCTGTACAGTCTGACTCGCAGCAACACGCAGACACCTGCGGAGCGGCTGCGGAGCAAGGTCCTGTGGAGCAGTTTGGAGTGCTCGCCACCCTGTCAAGGTGGAGGCCGCGGGTTCAAATCCCGTCAGGACCGCAGTGATGGAAGCCCCGATCCTTTTGGATCGGGGCTTTCGCGCGTCTTGACGGCGGCACCTGCCACCGGTACCCCGGAGACCAAGGGATTTCGGTCCCCGGTCGGGCGGAGGTGCGCATGGCGGCATCCACGGAGAAGCACGAGACACGGGCCCTGCTGCGCGCCCACCTGGCGGCGGCCCAGAACTACCGGCACCGCACCGGGAGGTGCCCGGTCTGCCTGCGCCTGCTGCGGCTGGCCATGGCCGAGCAGCACGTCGAGGAGTACGAGTACGAGTACGAGTACGGAGCGGGGTACGGAGCCGGGTGTCCGGCCGAGGACGAGGACGGAACGGCTCAGGACGAAAGTCCCCCTGTTCCATGACCATCGCCCCGGGATCGGACCCGCCGCCGGTGGCAGGCTCCATCGTGAGGGGCGCCCTGTCGTGTGACGGGCGTCACGGAAACAGTTTGTAGGACGGGGTGCGCTTATCCCCGCCCTACAAGTCGTCAATTTAATATGTGCAATTGCACCCTCTCCGGCAGGCCCGCTCCGGCCTCCCCGGACCTCCCCGCGGATCACCTCCCGAGCCCTCCCCGGGTCACGGCCGCAGGCGGCACTCCAGCCCTCGGAGCGCGGCTCACAGCCCCCCGGAGGCCCGAGGCGCACACAGGGGCCGCCCACGGGCCTCCAGGGGCCGGCCGGGGCCGGGCGGGGTCCGGTGCGGCCCGGGCGCAAAAAAATCGCGCCGGACTCGGCGGAGTCCGGCGCGATCATCGGCAGCCACCCGTTGGGGCGGGCGCGTGCCGAGAGGTACTCGGGGTGGTGCAAGGGCGGGCCAACGGCCCGAGTTGGGGGACTCGGGTCCGAATTGCCCTGATATTGCGGGGTGTTGCCCTGTCATGCCGTTACTGCGGGTAAAGCGGTGACGCGAATGCTGTGACTCAATAAAGCGTGTGAAGCGGTAGTGCCAGGTAATGCGATGCCTCAGGCCTCGCTGCGCTGCTGCGGGATACCCGCGAGCAGTGCGCGGACCTCGGCCTCGCGGTAACGCCTGTGCCCACCCAGCGTGCGGATGGACGTGAGCTTCCCTGCCTTTGCCCAGCGGGTCACCGTCTTCGGGTCCACGCGGAACATCGTGGCGACCTCAGCCGGGGTCAGCAGCGGCTCGGCGTCAGGGGTGCGAGCGGTCATGAGCGGCCTCCTCGGGAGAACCGAACCTTCACGGTTCTTTCCTCTAAATTCTGCACCTTGACCCGCGTTGCCCGAAATGGCGGACGCGGGCCGAGTCGGTTATAGGACGAACGGCTTGTCCTCGGCACTACAACTACACCATCCGTCCAGCCGTGTGGGCCAAACCGACGGAATTGCCCTCTGAGGTGTTCATCCGCGACGGAAGCCGATGGACCATGCCATAGCGGACAGTTACGTCACAGTGACGATCAGTCACAGAGCGATCGGGAGTCGTCAGACCCCCCATAGCGAGCAATACCGAGCATTCCGCCCTTAGTTGGACGGAAGGAGCCCTCTCCGGACTCCTTGTCCTATTTTGACACGAGGGCGGGGGATGGGCGCAAGGGGCAGATAAGTGTGGTCCGTCACGCTTGACACAAAAGCCCGGATCAGGACGTAGGTCCCGACCCACCTGTCCATCCGTCCTCACATGTCACACGCACCACATCACGGTGTGGTTCAGATAAAGCTCAGGTTTTGCTCAAATCGTGTGCAGTATTCAGCATTCAGCCATCCGGAACGACCGAAAGTCGCCCTCCGCACCACGGAAACGGGACTCCGCCCTCCGGAAGGGGAGCGGGCCTCAGTTGGCGAACTGCCGGTGCCTGACCGCCCGCCACCGCTCCGCCAGCCGCTCGTACGCCGCCGCCGCGCCCTCCGCGTCACCGGCCCGCAGCGCCCCTATGCCCTCGGCGACGTCCGCCGCCGACCGGTCCTCGGCGAGCTGCGTCTCGTCGAGCACGTGGGTGAGGCCCCCGTAATCCAGTTCGACGAGGGAACGCGGGTGGAACTCCTCCAGCCACCGCCCCACGTCCACCAGACCCGTCACCAGCGGACCCTCCCGCCCCTCGCCCTCCTGCTGCCGCAGCGTCCGCAGGCCCCGGGCCACCCGCCGCCTGGCCTGCACCATCGGCGTCCGGTAGCGCAGCCGCGCCGCCTGCTCGCCGTCCGCCCCGGCGAACTCCCGCTCCTCGTCCCCGAAGAGCACGAACCACCGCACCGGCACCTGCCACACCGAGGTCCTGATCCACGGCCGCGCGTCCGGGTTCCGCTCCCGCCAGCGCGCGTAGTCCGCGCTCGCCTGCCGCCGTACGAGAGGGGGCAGCACGGCGTCCAGGAGGGCCGGCGGGTAGTGCTCGGGCAGTTCCTCCAGGGCCTGCCAGCCGCGCAGCCGGGTCCGCCACGGGCAGACCACCACGACCCCCTCGGCCTCGGCCACGTACGCGTCGCCGCTCTCGTGCACCGGCACCGCGACCGGCGGGGTGGGCAGCAGGTCGGCCAGGGCCGCGCGCAGCTCGTCCTGTCCGGTGGGCAGGACGGGGCGACGCGCGTAGCGGGCCCAGTGGGTGCGCTCGGGTTCGGGGAAGGCCGCCAGCGGTTCGTACACCCGCAGGGACGACACGTACGGGACGATCACCGATGACGCCAGGGGCACGCGTCTGCTCCTCACCTACGGCCGCCGTGACGGCTCGACTGCGGACCGGAAGCAAATCGTCCCACGGGGGTAGTCGGAAAGGGGGTGATCTCGGGCACCGGCCCTCGGCAACGGGCCCTCAGGCCCTACGCTCATGCCCACCGGCCCTCTCCACCCGCAAGAGGGCTTCACCGCCTCGTACTTGGGAGTCACCACCGTGACCGCATCTTCCGACGGCGTCCTGCACACCCTGTTCCGCTCGGAGCAGGGAGGCCACGAACACGTCGTGCTCTGCCAGGACCGCGCCTCCGGCCTCAAGGCCGTCATCGCCCTGCACAACACGGACCTCGGTCCCGGCCTGGGCGGCACCCGCTTCTACCCGTACGAGAGCGAGGCGGCGGCCGTCGCGGACGCCCTCAACCTCTCGCGCGGGATGAGTTACAAGAACGCCCTGGCCGGGCTCGACCACGGCGGCGGCAAGGCCGTGATCATCGGCGACCCGGAGCAGATCAAGACGGAGGAACTGCTGCTGGCGTACGGCCGGTTCGTGGCCTCGCTGGGCGGGCGGTACGTGACGGCGTGCGACGTCGGCACGTACGTCGCCGACATGGACGTCGTCGCGCGCGAGTGCCGGTGGACCACCGGCCGCTCCCCCGAGAACGGCGGCGCGGGCGACTCGTCCGTGCTCACCGCCTTCGGCGTCTTCCAGGGCATGCGCGCCTCGGCCCAGCACCTGTGGGGCGACCCCACGCTGCGCGGCCGTACGGTCGGCGTCGCCGGCGTCGGCAAGGTGGGGCACTACCTGGTGGAGCACCTGCTGGAGGACGGGGCGCAGGTCGTGATCACCGACGTGCGCGAGGACTCGGTGCGCCGGATCACCGACCGGCACCCGCAGGTGCGGGTGGCCGCCGACACCGACGCGCTGATCCGGGTCGAGGGCCTGGACATCTACGCGCCCTGCGCGCTGGGCGGTGCGCTGGACGACGCGACGGTGCCGGTGCTCACCGCCTCCGTCGTCTGCGGCGCGGCCAACAACCAGCTCGCGCACCCGGGGGTGGAGAAGGACCTCCAGGACCGGGGCATTCTGTACGCGCCCGACTACGTGGTGAACGCGGGCGGGGTCATCCAGGTCGCCGACGAGCTGAACGGCTTCGACTTCGACCGGTGCAAGAAGAAGGCCGCGAAGATCTTCGACACCACACTGCAAATCTTCGCACGTGCGAAGGAAGAGGGTGTTCCGCCGGCCGCGGCGGCCGACCGGATCGCCGAGCAGCGGATGGCCGAGGCGCGCGCCCGGCGCTGACGGCGGGGCCCGGCCCGCCGTGGGGGAGACATGGCTCACCCCCCTCGGCGGGTCGGGCGTCAGGAAGGGGCTAAAATCGCGGTTGACCAGCGGGGACGGGGCTCCCCGCGGGCTGTGCTTCGAGGTGTCTCCTGCGGGCGGCGTACCGTATGGCCAAAGAAGCAGGTACCGTTGAAGTCCTGCGGACCGGTCTCTTCACGGAGAGCCCGTTCCCAACCATGAACGCGTGTCAAGACTCTGGGGCCGTCGAGCCCCGTCACCGAGGGGGTCGAGCCATGGGGCGCGGCCGGGCAAAGGCCAAGCAGACGAAGGTCGCCCGCCAGCTGAAGTACAGCAGCGGCGGGACTGACCTGTCGCGTCTGGCCAGTGAGCTGGGCGCTTCGACTTCGCAACAGCCGCCGAATGGCGAGCCGTTCGAGGACGATGACGAGGAAGACGACCCGTACGCACAGTACGCGTCGCAGTACAACGACGTGGACGACGACGATGAGTCGGGTCCTTCGTCGCGGCGCCGGGGCGCTTGACGCTTCGGTTCCGGTGCGGCCGGTTCGGTTTTGGCAGTTCTGGCGTTCGTACACCTCGAACATTTTCATAAGGTTTGAGCAGTTCCACCGGACCCGGTCCGGGACGAGAGTCCCGGGCCGGGTTCTGTGCGTCGTGTCGCCGTGCCGGTGGGGCACGGCGCCCGGCCAGGTGGGACACGGCCGGGCGACTGTGTCCTACTTCGCGTAGTCGCCGGTCAGCCCGGCGCCTTCGCGGTGGTCGCCGCGGGCCAGGATCTCTCCGGCCACCCAGGACTCGACGCCCCGGTCCGCCAGCGTGGCCAGCGCGACGTCGACCGACTCCTGCGGAACGACGGCGATCATGCCGACGCCCATGTTGAGGGTCTTCTCCAGCTCCAGGCGCTCGACCTTGCCCGCCCGGCCGACGACGTCGAAGACGGCGCCGGGGGTCCAGGTGGAGCGGTCGACCGTGGCGTGCAGGTGGTCGGGGACGACACGGGCCAGGTTGTTGGCCAGGCCGCCGCCGGTGATGTGGCTGAACGCGTGGACCTCGGCGGTGCGGGTGAGGACCAGGCAGTCCAGCGAGTAGATCTTGGTCGGCACCAGGAGTTCCTCGCCGAGCGTGCGGCCGAACTCGGGCACCTCGCGGTCGAGGGCCCAGCCGGCGCGGTCGAAGACCACATGCCGTACGAGCGAGTACCCGTTGGAGTGAAGACCGGAGGAGGCCATCGCGATCACCGCGTCGCCCTCCCGGATCCGGTCCGCGCCCAGCAGCCGGTCGTACTCCACGACACCGGTGCCCGCGCCCGCCACGTCGAAGTCGTCCGGGCCCAGCAGGCCCGGGTGCTCCGCCGTCTCGCCGCCGACCAGGGCGCAGCCGGCCAGCACACAGCCCTCGGCGATGCCCTTGACGATGGCGGCGACGCGGTCCGGGTGCACCTTGCCGACGCAGATGTAGTCGGTCATGAACAGCGGCTCGGCGCCGCAGACGACGAGGTCGTCCACGACCATGCCGACGAGGTCGTGGCCGATGGTGTCGTACACGCCGAGCTGGCGGGCGATGTCGACCTTCGTGCCGACGCCGTCGGTGGCGGAGGCGAGGAGCGGACGCTCGTAGCGCTTGAGGGCGGAGGCGTCGAAGAGACCGGCGAACCCGCCGAGGCCGCCGAGGACCTCGGGGCGCTTCGTCTTCTTCACCCACTCCTTCATCAGCTCGACGGCGCGGTCGCCGGCTTCGATGTCGACGCCTGCGGCTGCGTAGCTGGCACCGGTGGTCTCAGTCTTCTCAGACATGGGGAGGTGAGAACTTTCGTGTCGTACAGCGAGGGTGTGGCGGGCCGGCTACGGGCGACGGAGCGCTTCGGCGGCGGCCGTGCCGGCCACTCCCGCCGCGAGCTCGGTCTCCAGGAGCTGCTTGCCGAGGAGCTCCGGGTCGGGGAGTTCCATGGGGTACTCGCCGTCGAAGCAGGCGCGGCAGAGGTTCGGCTTGTCGATCGTCGTCGACTCGATCATGCCGTCGATGGAGATGTACGCGAGCGAGTCGGCGCCCAGCGAGGTGCCGATCTCCTCGATGGTCATCCCGTTGGCGATCAGCTCGGCGCGGGTCGCGAAGTCGATGCCGAAGAAGCACGGCCACTTCACGGGCGGCGAGGAGATCCGGATGTGGATCTCCGCCGCGCCCGCCTCGCGGAGCATTTTCACCAGGGCGCGCTGGGTGTTGCCGCGGACGATGGAGTCGTCCACCACGACCAGGCGCTTGCCCTTGATGACCTCGCGCAGCGGGTTGAGCTTCAGACGGATGCCGAGCTGGCGGATGGTCTGCGAGGGCTGGATGAAGGTCCGGCCGACGTAGGCGTTCTTGACGAGTCCCGAGCCGTACGGAATTCCGCTGGCCTCGGCGTAACCGATCGCGGCGGGAGTGCCGGATTCGGGCGTAGCTATGACGAGATCGGCCTCGGTAGGGGCTTCCTTGGCCAGTTTGCGTCCCATCTCGACCCGGCTGAGATAGACGTTGCGGCCCGCGATGTCGGTGTCGGGGCGCGCGAGGTACACGTACTCGAAGACACAGCCCTTGGGCTTCGCTTCTGCGAATCGGGAGGTACGGAGACCGTTCTCGTCGATCGCCAGCATCTCGCCCGGCTCGACCTCGCGGACGTAGCTGGCTCCGCAGATGTCGAGGGCGGCGGACTCGGAGGCCACCACCCAGCCGCGCTCCAGGCGGCCCAGCACCAGCGGGCGGATGCCCTGCGGGTCGCGGGCCGCGTAGAGGGTCCCCTCGTCCATGAAGACGAGGGAGAAGGCGCCCATGACCTGGGGGAGCACCTTTGCGGCGGCCTCCTCGACGGTCAGCGGCTTGCCGTCGTCGTCGGTCTGGCCCGCGAGGAGGGCCGTGACCAGGTCGGTGTCGTTGGTGGCCGCCACCTGGGTGGCGCGGCCGTTCTCCTTGGGGAGACCGGCGACCAGTTCGGCGAGGTGCGCCGTGTTGACCAGGTTTCCGTTGTGGCCCAGCGCGATCGAGCCGTGCGCGGTGGCACGGAACGTCGGCTGCGCGTTCTCCCACACCGAGGCTCCGGTGGTGGAGTAGCGGGCGTGACCGACCGCGATATGGCCCTGGAGGGAGCCGAGAGAGGTTTCGTCGAAGACTTGCGAGACCAGTCCCATGTCCTTGAAGACCAGGATCTGCGACCCGTTGCTTACTGCGATTCCCGCGGACTCTTGTCCCCGGTGCTGCAGTGCATACAGTCCGAAATAGGTGAGCTTGGCGACCTCTTCGCCGGGAGCCCAGACACCGAAGACGCCGCAAGCGTCCTGGGGGCCTTTCTCACCGGGGAGCAGGTCGTGGTTGAGTCGTCCATCACCACGAGGCACGCAACCGAGTGTAGGCGAGACCGAGCACTGGTCCGAATTGGGGATGCGCGAGGGCCCTGACCCGGGACGAAACGGTCCTGCTGAGGCCCAGGTCAGGGCCGGGGCGAGGGGGGGCGGGACCTAGGGGGCGGCGGTGGCCTCCAGACCTGCTCCGGCGGGGCTGGTGAGGGAGAGGGCGCGGCCGTCCACCGTGTAGGACACCGTGCCGGTCAGCACCTTCAGGATCTTCTTCTCGACCTCGCCGGCCGCCCCCTGGCACATCCTGCGGGTCGTCGCGACGCGTCCGAGGACGAGCTTGCCGCCGCTCTCCTTCGCCGTGCCGGTCAGGGAGTTGCAGCCGGTGCGGCCGCTCAGCGAACCGTCCTTGCCGAAGGTCAGGTGGGCCTTTCCGGCGAGGTCGGCCGGCACGGTGGACGCGGTGCTTCCGCCGTCACCGCCACCGCCGTCGCCGCCGCCACCGCCGTCGACGGTCTTGCGGTCGGAGAAGGAGGTGACGGTCCACCTGGTCCCGGCGAGCGGGGCCGCCGGCTCCTTCTTCGGGCGGGAGGTCAGGGCGAGGGTGTCGCCCGTGGCGGTGGTCAGCGTGAGCCGGTCGCCGTCCACGGCGGCCTTCAGCGGCTCCTTGAAGGCCTTGCGCATCGCCAGCTCGAAGTCCTGGACGTCACAGGCCATCTGGGTCGACAGCAGTTTGTCGAGGGTGACCGTGTCGCCCTTCACCGTGGCCCGTCCGGTGAAGGAGTTGCAGCCGTAGTTGCCCTTGACCGCGCCCTTGTCGTCGATCTGCACGAAGGTGTTCTCGGGCGCGGCGGCCTTCCGGCCGTCCGCCGTCGAGCTCTCGACCGTCCAGCGCACCCCGGTCAGCGCCAGGTCCGGCTGCACGGTGCCCTGCCCCGCTCCCTGCCCGGCGCTCTTCCTGTCGCCGCCCGGGGTGGTCTCCGTACCGCAGGCGGTCAGCGCGAGGAGGGCCGCGGCGGTGACGGGCACGCCCAGCGACTTCAGCCTCGTGAGCTTCGGCGTACTGGGCTTCGGCGTCCTGGGCTTCCGCGTCGTGAGCTTCGGCGTCTTCTGCATGCCGCTGTGACGGAACGGGGGACGGCTCCGGTTCCACTTCCTCCGCGGCAGGCGTTCCCCCTCATCCCAGAATTGGCAGCACTCCCATCAGATCAGCACGCTCGCCACTGGCCTTGACCTGCGCGTTCTCGACGGCGGCGGCCCATTGTGCACGTCCTGTGGCCAGCCGCACCCAGGTCAGCGGGTCGGTCTCCACCACGTTCGGCGGGGTGCCCCGGGTGTGCCTCGGGCCCTCGATGCACTGCACCACCGCGAACGGCGGGATCCGCACCTCGGTGGAGGCTCCGGGAGCCTTCACCGCGAGGGCGTCGGCCAGCAGCCGGGTGCACGCGGCGAGGGCCTGCCGGTCGAACGGGACCTCGACGCCGGCGGCCCGCGCCAGGTCGTCGCTGTGCACGACCAGCTCGACGGTGCGGGTGACCAGGAAGTCCGCGAAGCGCATCGCGCCGACCCGGGTGGGGACGACGCGGTCGCCGTCCGCGCCGGGGAGCGCTTCGGCGACGGCGGCGGCGGCCCTCGCGTACAGCTCGGCGACCGGCACGTCCGCGGCGGGCCCTGCGGTGTCCTCGGCCGTCCCCTCCGCGTCCTGGGCGCTCCCCGCCCCGTCCTCGGAGATCCGTGCGCCGTGCTTCGCCATGGCGAACGGCCAGTCCAGCAGGCCCACTTCGGCGGCGCCCCGCGCCGGCTCCGCCAGGCTCCGCACGGCCGACTCCAGCGCCGTCGGCACCCGCGCGGCCAGCTCCCGCACCGACCGCTCCCCCACGCCGCCCGGCCGCGCGAGCTGCTCCTCGGAGAGCCCCTCGACGACCTCCCTGACCAGCTCGAACTGGGCGAGCACGGCGGCCCGGATCTTCACCGGGTCGTAGGCGCGCGGCTTCTTGCGGCCGGGCGTGGAGCGAGCGTTCTGTGCCATGTCCCCGAGGTTAGAGGAGGCCACTGACAGCGGCCCCGCGCACCGCACGGGTGCGGCCCCGTCCCCGGTCACCCCGGGACGGGGCCGCACGCGCGAGAACGCCGAACCGGCGGGACTCAGGCCAGCAGGGCCGGAATCGTCGCCTCGTGCGCGTCCTTCAGCTCGCTCAGCGCGATGCTGAACTGCCCCTGGACCTCGATCTCGTCGCCGTCCACGACACCGATGCGCGTCACGGGCAGACCGCGCGCCCCGCACATGTCGTTGAAGCGGAGCTCCTCGCTGCGCGGGACCGACACGACCGCACGGCCCGCCGACTCCGAGAACAGGAAGACGAACGGGTCGAGCCCGTCCGGGACGACCAGCCGCGCGCCCTTCCCGCCCCGCAGGCAGGACTCGGTGACGGCCTGGACCAGCCCGCCGTCGGAGAGGTCGTGGGCGGCGTCGACCATTCCGTCGCGCGAGGCCGAGATCAGGATGTCGGCGAGCAGCTTCTCGCGCGCCAGGTCGACCTTCGGCGGCATCCCGCCGAGGTGGCCGTGCACGACCTCCGACCACGCGGACCCGCCGAGCTCCTCGTGCGTGTCGCCGAGGAGGTACAGCAACTGCCCCTCCTGCGCGAACGCCATCGGCGTGCGGCGCGCGACGTCGTCGATCACACCGAGGACCGCGACGACCGGCGTCGGGTGGATCGCGGTCTCACCGGTCTGGTTGTAGAGGGAGACGTTGCCGCCGGTCACCGGAGTCCCCAGCTCCAGGCAGCCGTCCGCGAGACCGCGGGTGGCCTCGGCGAACTGCCACATCACGTCCGGGTCCTCGGGGGAGCCGAAGTTGAGGCAGTCCGAGATGGCGAGGGGCTTCGCACCGGTCGCCGCGACGTTCCGGTACGACTCGGCGAGCGCGAGCTGGGCGCCCGTGTACGGGTCCAGCTTGGCGTAGCGCCCGTTGCCGTCCGTCGACATCGTGACGCCGAGGCCGGTCTCGGCGTCGATGCGCACCATGCCCGCGTCCTCGGGCATGGCGAGCACCGTGTTGCCCTGCACGAAGTGGTCGTACTGCTCCGTGATCCACGCCTTGGAGGCCTGGTTGGGCGAGGCGACCAGCTTGAGGACCTGCTCGCGCAGCTCGGCGCCGTCGGTCGGCCGGGCCAGCTTGTTCGCGTCGTCCGCCTGGAGGGCGTCCTGCCAGGAGGGACGCGCGTACGGCCGGTGGTACGTCGGGCCCTCGTGGGCCACGGACCGCGGCGGCACGTCCACGATCTGCTCGCCGTGCCAGAAGATCTCGAGCTGCGAGCCGTCGGTCACCTCACCGATGACGGTGGCGATGACGTCCCACTTCTCGCAGATCTCCAGGAAGCGGTCGACGTGCTGCGGCTCGACGATCGCGCACATCCGCTCCTGCGACTCGCTCATGAGGATCTCCTCGGGCGAGAGGGAGGAGTCGCGCAGCGGCACGGTGTCCAGCTCGACCCGCATGCCGCCGGACCCGGCCGAGGCCAGCTCCGAAGTGGCGCAGGAGAGACCGGCGCCGCCCAGGTCCTGGATGCCCGCGACCAGCTTCTCCCGGAAGATCTCCAGGGTGCACTCGATGAGGAGCTTCTCCTGGAAGGGGTCGCCGACCTGGACCGCGGGACGCTTGGCGGGCTTGACGCCCGCGGCGTCAGCCGCTGATGCATCCGTGAAGGTCTCCGAGGCCAGCACGGAGACGCCGCCGATGCCGTCGCCGCCGGTCCGGGCCCCGTACAGGATGACCTTGTTGCCGGGGCCGGAGGCCTGCGCGAGGTGGATGTCCTCGTGCCTCATGACGCCGATGCAGCCGGCGTTGACCAGCGGGTTGCCCTGGTAGCAGGCGTCGAAGACGACCTCGCCGCCGATGTTCGGCAGGCCGAGGCAGTTGCCGTAGCCGCCGATGCCCGCCACGACGCCCGGCAGGACGCGCCTGGTGTCCGGGTGGTCGGCCGCGCCGAAGCGCAGCGGGTCCACCACCGCGATCGGGCGGGCGCCCATCGCGAGGATGTCGCGGACGATGCCGCCGACGCCGGTGGCCGCGCCCTGGTAGGGCTCGATGTACGAGGGGTGGTTGTGCGACTCGACCTTGAAGGTGACCGCGTAACCCTGGCCGACGTCGACCACACCGGCGTTCTCGCCGATCCCGACGAGCATGGCGTCGTTGGCCGGGACCTTCTCGCCGAACTGCTTGAGGTGGACCTTGCTGCTCTTGTACGAGCAGTGCTCGGACCACATCACCGAGTACATGGCGAGCTCGGCGCCGGTGGGACGGCGGCCGAGGATCTCGCGGATCTTGGCGTACTCGTCCTCCTTGAGGCCGAGTTCCTTCCAGGGCAGCTCGACGTCGGGCGTCTCGGCCGCGTGCTTGACGGTGTCGAGGCTCATGCGGTGACCAGCTTCTTCAGGATCGAGGTGAAGAATCCGAGCCCGTCGGTACGGCCCGTACCGATCAGGGGCTCGACGGCGTGCTCGGGGTGCGGCATCAGACCGACGACGTTGCCCGCCGCGTTGGTGATGCCGGCGATGTCCCGGAGCGAGCCGTTGGGGTTCACGTACGCGCCGGTGGCCCCGTCGTCGGGCAGGTAGCGGAACGCCACCCGGCCCTCGGCCTCCAGCTCGTCGAGCGTGCGCTCGTCGGCGACGTACCGGCCGTCCATGTTCTTCAGCGGTACGGAGATCTCCTGGCCCTGCTCGTAGTCGAGGGTCCAGGCGGTCTCCGCGTTCTCCACCCGCAGCTTCTGGTCGCGGCAGATGAAGTGGAGGTGGTTGTTCCGGAGCATCGCGCCGGGCAGCAGGTGGGCTTCGGTGAGGACCTGGAAGCCGTTGCAGATGCCCAGGACCGGCAGGCCGGCCTTCGCCTGCTCGATGATCGTGTCCATCACGGGCGAGAAGCGCGAGATGGCGCCGGCCCGCAGGTAGTCGCCGTAGGAGAACCCCCCGGCGAGGACCACCGCGTCGACCTGGTGGAGGTCCTTGTCGCGGTGCCAGAGGGACACCGGCTCGGCCCCGGCGAGGCGGACGGCGCGCAGCGCGTCCTGGTCGTCGAGCGTGCCGGGGAAGGTGACGACGCCGATGCGGGAAGTCACTTCTCCTCCTCCACCTTCACGGTGAAGTCCTCGATGACGGTGTTGGCGAGGAACGTTTCGGCCATCTCGTGGATGCGGGCGAGGGCGGCCTCGTCGACCGGCCCCTCCACCTCCAGCTCGAAACGCTTCCCCTGGCGGACGTCCGCGATTCCCTTGAAGCCGAGACGGGGCAGTGCACGCTGCACCGCCTGTCCCTGCGGGTCGAGAATCTCGGGCTTGAGCATGACGTCGACTACGACGCGTGCCACTGGCACTCCCGGTGTGGTGTGGTGCTTAAGGCGGTTTCCCCAGCGTACCCGCCCAAAAATTCTACGCGGGTAGATATCATCCCGAACGATCACGTTCCGGTATCGGCGCCGACCGCGCGAGGAAAAATCAGGGAAAAAAGCAGCGCCCCGCATTGCCCTCGGACACGCGGACGGAATTGACTGGGCTTCACAATGCAATGCCTCCCCCTGTACAAAGGAATACAAGGGAAAGCAGCATTGCGTTCGCCTTGCTTCAAACCCGCAGGAAGGCCGCCATCGCCGCACGTCAGCGCGGTGACATCGGTCTCCTGCCGGTACTCGTCCGCCAGGAAGGACCGATATCCGTGGCTCAACGCACAGTGGTCACGCTCTTCGACGACATCGACGGAGGAGAAGCAGCGGAAACGGTGACCTTCGGCCTCGACGGGAAGTCGTACGAGATCGACCTCAATCCCGCCAATGCAAAGAAACTGCGCGCGGCGCTGAAGCCCTACGTGGCGGCGGCGCGAAAGCACGCGAAGTCGGGCAATGTGTACCGGCACACCGCGGTGGCCCCCGACCCCGCCGCCGTGCGCGCCTGGGCCCGGTCGCACCGGATGGAGGTGCCGGCCAGGGGCCGCATCCCGAAGAAGGTCTACGAGGCGTTCACCGAGGCGTCCTGACGAGAACGCGCCATCGGCCGCGCACGACGGCGTCCTGACGGAGCGACAGGTCTCCGGGCGGTCCGCCCGGGGCCGCGGGAACCGATTTGCATCACACCCCGGTACCTGGGCTAAAGTCTGGAGCACGCCGAAGGGCAAGGCCGCAGGGCCTCGCCTCACGCAGCGTGCGGGTGTAGTTCAGTAGTAGAACATCCCTCTTCCAGAGGGAAGGCGCAGTGTGCAATTCCTGTCACCCGCTCTGCATCGCCTGAACCGGTTTCCGGAAGCCCCGGAGCATCGGGTAGGGTGAGCAAGCACCACCAAGCACCACCCCTTGCGGACGTAGCTCAGTTGGTAGAGCGCAACCTTGCCAAGGTTGAGGTCGCCAGTTCGAACCTGGTCGTCCGCTCCAGAAGTCAGAAGGCCCCAGTCGTCGCGACTGGGGCCTTCTGCGTTCCCCCGACCGTTCACGACCGGCCGCCCATGACCGATCCGCTCATGACATTTGTCATCGGGAGTCATGACAGCGCGCACTGCCCCCGGGCCCGGGCCGGCGGGAGCCTTGGGACATGACCACCAACGCAGAGCTTGTCATCGACGTCGAGGGGCTCCGGCGGACCTACGCCGGAGGGTTCGAGGCCGTCCGTTCCGTCTCCTTCTCCGTGGCACGCGGCGAACTCTTCGCACTGCTGGGGACGAACGGCGCGGGCAAGACCTCCACGCTGGAGCTGCTGGAGGGCCTGGCCGCACCGAGCGGCGGTTCCGTCCGGGTGCTGGGCCACGACCCGTACACCGAGCGCACGAAGGTGCGCCCGTACGTCGGCGTGATGCTCCAGGAAGGCGGTTTCCCCGCCCAGTTGACGGTGCTGGAGACCGCGCGGATGTGGGCGGGCTGCACGAGCGGGGCGCGTCCGGTGGAGGAGGCGCTGGAGCTGGTGGGTCTCGGCAGGCGTCACGCCGTACGCGTGGTCCAGCTCTCCGGCGGTGAGCGGCGGCGGCTGGACCTGGCCATGGCGGTGCTCGGACGGCCCGAGGTGCTCTTCCTGGACGAGCCGACCACCGGTCTGGACGCCGAAGGACGGCGGGAGACCTGGGAGTTGGTGCGGGAGCTGCGGGAGCAGGGCACGACCGTGCTGCTGACGACGCACTACCTGGAGGAGGCCGAGGAGCTGGCCGACCGGCTGGCGATCATGCACGGGGGCCGGATCGCCGCCGAGGGGCGGGTGGACGAGGTCGTGGCCGCGCATCCGTCGCGGATCAGCTTCGAGCTGCCGGACAGGTACCACATGGGGGACCTGCCGCCGCTCGGGCATCTGGGCGTCACGGAGCACCGACTGACCGGCCGGAACGTCCAGTTGATGATGCCGGCCCTGCAACGGGCGGCCACCGGGCTGCTGGTCTGGGCGGAGTCCGCGGGGGTGGAGCTGCGCGGTCTCGACGTGCGGTCGGCCTCGCTGGAGGAGGCCTTCCTGCACATCGCGCGGGACGCGAAGGCAACGGCGGACACGACGACGAAGGAAGAGGTGGCGGCGCGATGAGCACGACGACGCTGAAGCAGGGCGCACCCGGAACGGCCGCGGCCGCGACGCTCACCACGGCCGCGGGCCGGATGAGGGCCATGGCGCGGGCCGAACTCACCCTGCTGGGACGGAACAAGGCCAGCCTGGTCATGATCCTGGTGATGCCGGTCGTCCTGACCCTCTCCTCCCTGTCGGTCGCCAAGGGCATGGACCTGGAGAAGTACGGGCTGTCGCTCGGCACGATGCTCATCCCGACGGCACTGACGTACGTGATGATCGGCAGCATCTACACCACGCTGGTCGGCACCTACGTCACCCGGCGCGAGGAACTGGTGCTCAAGCGGCTGCGGACCGGGGAACAGGGCGACATCGAGATCCTGGCGGGCACCTCCGTCGCCGCGCTGGTGGCGGGGCTGGTGCAGAGCGTGCTGCTGCTGGCGGCCGGGGTGCTGCTGCTGGACGCGGAGACGCCGTCCAACGTGCTCTTCGTGGTGGCGGGCATCGTGCTCGGGATCGGGCTCGCGGTGCTGCTGGCGATCGCGACCACGGCGTTCACGAAGAGCGCGGAGGGGGCGCAGCTCACCATCGCGCCGGTGATGTTCCTGTCGATGTTCGGCTCCGGGCTGTTCTTCCCGCTGGAGGCCCTGCCGGACACCGCCGCACGGATCTGCGAACTGCTGCCGTTCTCCCCGGTGGTGGAGCTGATGCGGGGCGGCTGGTCGGGCGGGCTGACCTGGGCCGGGGCGCTGGGCGACGTGGTCGTCGTGGCGGCCTGGACCGTACTGTCGGTGTACACGGCCAAGAAGCGGTTCCACTGGGAGCCGCGGCGGTAGGACACCGGCCCCCGTCCCGGTCCGGGGCGGGGGCCGGTTCCGAGGACGGAGACGGGGATGAAGGGCTTCTGGCGGGGGCGCAGCAGGGCCGCGAAGATGGACCTGTACATGCGGGTGACGATGTACTCGCTGCCGTGGTTCATGTGCCTCGGCGTCATGAGCCCCTTCGGCGGTCATCTCGTCCGGGAGCCGGGTCCGGTCGCGCTGGCGCAGGGGCTGATGGCGCTGGCCCTGGTGCAGACCGTGCTCTCCATGCACGCCGTCAGGCGCAGTTTCGCCCACCGGCTGCACGGCGCGCCGGCCCCGTGGCGGACCGGCGCGGTGTCCCTGGTGCTGGGTGTCGCCTTCCTCGTCCTGGCCGTGACGCTCCAGGCCACCGGCGGGCTCAGTGCGGGCGGTGACAGCGAGTCGAACTACGTCCTGATGGTGATGTTCGGCCTCAGCACGACCGCTGTCTCCCTGTGCGCCCTGTCGACGGCGCTGCGGCTGACCGTGGGAACGGTCGCGGCGGCGGTGCTGACGGGCGTCGTCGTGGGAACGGTGACGGGGGACCGCCCCCTCGCCGCGGCCACCGGGGTCACGATCGTCCTGGCCGGCCTCTACGGGCTGGGCGCCTTCCGCTCCACGCTCTGGTTCATGTCGCTGGTCTGGCAACTGGACCGGGCCCGGGACACCGAGGCCCGGCTCGCCGTCGCCGAGGAGCGGCTGCGGTTCGGGCGGGACCTGCACGACGTGATGGGCCGCAACCTGGCCGTCATCGCGCTCAAGAGCGAGCTCGCCGTGCAGCTCGCCGAGCGGGGCAGGCCCGAGGCGGTGGCGCAGATGGCCGAGGTGCAGCGGATCGCGCAGGAGTCGCAGCGCGAGGTGCGGGCGGTCGTGCGCGGGTACCGTCAGGCCGATCTGCGCAACGAGATCGAGGGCGCGCGCGGGGTGCTGGCCGCCGCCGGGATCAGTTGCGTCGTGGCGGACGGCCTCGCCGCCGAGCTGCCGCCCGGCGTGCAGTCGGCGCTCGGCTGGGTGGTCCGGGAGACCACGACCAACGTCCTGCGGCACGGGAACCCCCGGGTCTGCACCCTGCGGCTGACCTCGGACGGGGTGCGGGCGGTACTGGTCGTCGAGAACGACGGGGCCGCGGCCGGGGCGACCGTGAGCTCCGCCGGATCGGGCCTCGCGGGGCTGCGCGAGCGGCTCGCCGCGGTGGGCGGCACGCTGGTCGCGGGGGCCGCCGAGGACGGCCTGTTCCGGGTGCGGGCGCAGGTTCCGCTGTCCGCGCCGGACGACACCGACGCACGTACCGGAGAGGAAGGCGAGGGCATGGCCCGGCGAACAGCGGCACCCCGCACGAAGGGGCTCCTCAGGCGTTCGGGCGCGGCGGGGGCGGATGCCGCGTGAGCGCCGTACGCGTACTGCTCGCCGACGACGAGCACCTGATCCGGGGGGCGCTGGCCGCGCTGCTCGCGCTGGAGGACGACCTGGAGGTGGTCGCGGAGGCGGCGACCGGTCCCGAGGCGCTGGCCATGGCGCTCCAGCACCGGCCGGACGTGGCGGTGCTGGATCTCCAGATGCCGGGGCTGGACGGTGTGGCGGTGGCCACATCGCTGCGCACCGGACTGCCCGACTGCAAGACCATGATCGTGACCAGTCACGGGCTGCCGGGGCACCTGAAGAGGGCGCTGGAGGCGGGGGTGCGGGGGTTCGTGCCGAAGACCGTGAGCGCTCAGCGGCTGGCCGAGATCATCCGTACCGTGTGCGCCGGAAACCGTTATGTGGACCCGGAGTTGGCGGCCGACGCGATCGCGGCCGGGGACTCGCCGCTGACCGCGCGGGAGGCCGAGGTGCTGGAGCTGGCGGCGCACGGGGCGCCGGTCGCGGAGATCGCCGAACGGGCCGCGCTGAGCCGGGGGACCGTACGGAACTACCTGTCGTCGGCGGCGTCGAAACTGGGGGCGGAGAACCGGCACGCGGCGGTGCGTCTCGCACGCGAGCGGGGTTGGGTATAGTTGTCCTCGCGCCACGGCGCAACGCGGACGTAGCTCAGTTGGTAGAGCGCAACCTTGCCAAGGTTGAGGTCGCCAGTTCGAACCTGGTCGTCCGCTCCGAAGGAAGAAGGCCCCGGTCATCGCGACCGGGGCCTTCTTCGTGCGCTGCGGGGCCTTCTTCGCGTGCTGCGAGGCCGTCTGCGCGTGCTGCGGGGTTCTTTTCGTATGCCGCGGGGCCCCGGGGGTCGGCGCCGAGGCCCCTTCGGCGGTCTACGACCAGCTCTGGCCGGTCAGGCGCTCGTACGCCTCGACGTACTTGGCCCGGGAGGCGTCCACGATCTCCTGCGGCAGGGCGGGCGGCGGGTTCTCGGACTTCGGGTCCCAGCCGGAGGCCTCCGAGGACAGCCAGTCGCGGATGAACTGCTTGTCGAAGGACTTCTGCGCGCGGCCGGGCTGCCAGTCGGCGGCCGGCCAGAAACGGGAGGAGTCCGGGGTGAGGACCTCGTCGGCGATGACGAGCTGCGGTTCGTCGTCGCCGGGGTCGGTGGACTCGTAACCGAACTCGAACTTGGTGTCGGCGAGGACGATGCCCCGGTCGCGGGCGATGTCGCGGGCCCTGCCGTACACCGCGAGGGTGGCCTGGCGGAGCTGGGCGGCGGTCTCCGCGCCGACCTGGCGGGCGACCTCCTCGTAGCTCACGTTCTCGTCGTGGTCGCCGACGGCGGCCTTGGTGGCGGGGGTGAAGATCGGCGCGGGCAGCTCGGAGCCGTTCTCCAAGCCCTCGGGG
Organism: Streptomyces sp. NPDC088745; assembly: GCF_044751045.1. NCBI lineage: Bacteria > Bacillati > Actinomycetota > Actinomycetes > Kitasatosporales > Streptomycetaceae > Streptomyces > Streptomyces sp. NPDC088745. Next base: position 948,973 of record NZ_JBIVLB010000001.1, on the reverse strand, counting down.
AGGGCGAGACCGCAGACCGTGCGCGATTCCTCGTACTCGACCAGGCCGGAGCCGGTCAGGTAGCCGCGGGCGACGCACTCGACGGGGACCATCCGCAGGGACGTGCAGACGAGGGTGCGGCCGGCCCAGTCGGCGGGGGCGCCCGCGGGGACGTCCGTGGACAGGACGTGGTTGGGGATCAGGTCCGCGAGCTGGTCGAACCACCACAGCGAGAGCTGGGTGAGGATGCGGCCCTTGTCGGGGATGTCGGTGGGCAGCACCCAGTCGAAGGCGCTGGTGCGGTCGCTGGCGACCATCACGAGGTCGCCCGCCTCGTTCTGGTACAGATCGCGCACCTTGCCGGTGTGCAGGTGTACCAGGCCCGGCACCTCGACGGGTTCGGGCTTTACTACGAATCCGGACACGGTTCCTCCCCGTGGATATGGCCAATCGGTGTCGATTCTCCCGTATGCGCGGGGGAAGACCCCGGCCAGGGTGGGCGGGGCGCGCGAAGAGGGGCCGTTCAGGTGCCTTTGGCGATGCGGTCGAGCAGGTTGGCGGTGGCTTTCTGGATGCGGGGGTCCACGTGGCCGGGGCGGTCGAGGGCGGGGGACCAGGCGAAGGTGCCGGAGGCGAAGACCAGCGCGCCGCTGGGGGAACGGTAGAGGGAGGTCTCCTGGTGGCGCAGGGCGCCTTCGCCGTCGCGGTACGGGGAGTGGGCGAGCAGGATGCGGCCGCGGTGCTCCGGGAGGGGGGAGCGGGGGAAGTAGCGGTCGGCCTCGCCCGCGACCAGGCCCTCGATCTCGTCGCCCTCGCCCGCGCCGGTGTTCTCCCAGAGCCAGTGCTCGGCGTTGCGCACGACGAGCGGGCTCGGCTCGGGGACGCGGCCCGCGTACTGGATGCCCAGCAGTTGCTGCTCGGGCCTGTCGACCTCGCGCCACAGGGCGGCCTTTCCGGGGCCGCGGCGCTTGCGGCAGGACAGCAGGCGGTCGGGGGCCCCGGAGGGGGCGGGGCCCAGCTCTACCTGCCAGTACATGGTGTTGGCCGACAGGAAGACCAGGGAGGTGCCCTCGTCGCGGGCCCGCTCGACGGCCCGGCGCATCGGCACCGACCAGTACTCGTCGTGGCCGGGGAAGACCAGGCCCCGGTACTTGGCGGTGTCGACGCGCCCTGCGTGCAGGTCGCGGGCGTCGGCGTAGGCGAGGTCGTAGCCGTAGCGCTCGGCCCAGCGGATGAAGTCGTAGGCGTGCCCGACGTGCAGGGGCAGGCCCTGGCCGGCGTAGGGGCGGTCGAAGGAGACGGTGGTGGCGGCGTCCTCCTCGCCGAGCAGCCGTCCCCGCTCGTCCCAGGCGTGGTAGAGGCTGGCGCCGGTGCGGCCGTCCTCGGGGAAGAGGTTGTACGCCTGCCAGGTGACGTCCGGGAGGAGCAGGAGGAAGTCGGCGGGGTGGTCGTCGCGGACGGTGAAGGGGACGTGGGTGCGGTGCCCGTCCGCGCTGGTCAGGACGGCGACGTACGCGCCGAGGCTCCAGTACTCGGGGATCTGCAGCCGCCAGGACTGCCACCAGTGGTGGCAGGAGACCGTGCGGTCGACGGCGAGGGGGGCGGGCTGGACGATGCCGGAGAGGCGGGGGCTGGTGTCGACCTTCTGGGCGCCTGCGCCGCCGTAGTGGCCGATCCGGTAGACGTAGACCGAGAACTCCTGCGGCGGGTTGACCGTGACGTGGAAGTCGACGGAGCCGCCGGGCTGGACGGAGCCGGACGAGGTGAAGCCCTTGATCTGGCAGTTCACGTCGTCGGCGGCGCGGGGTCCCGAGGTGCGGCGGGGCGGCGGGACCTTCGCGCCCGTGGCCGGGTCCAGGTCCGCGTACCAGGGGACGACGGTGCCGTCGGCGTCGAAGTACTGGTCGCCGCCGCGCAGCCAGGGCAGGGGGCCCTGCCCGAAGGGGTCCGACACGGCGTGCGCGAGCGCCCCCGAATCCCAGCGAATCTGCTCCACCGCCACGTCGCGCCCCTCCCTGGCTTTCCCCCGGCATCACCGGCCCGCGTTCGGTACTCGGTGACAACAGCGGTACGTCGGCTGTCAGCTCCAAGGGCCCAGCACATCACATAAAGCACTCACTCCGTCACCGTTCGTCGCGAATTGGCGGGAACCGGAACCTGTTACTCCGTTCGTGGGACTTGTCGGCGGGGCGGACGGGGGTGGGGGCCGGGAGTGTGCGGGGGCGCGGGGGCGGGGCGCGGAGTGGCGTCCGGCGTGGGCCTGGGGGTGCCGTCCAGGCCGGCCCCGGGGGCCGCCGCCCGTGCCGGGGACGAGCCGGGGGGTCAGACCAGGCGGACCGGTTTCTCGGGGCGGACGCCCATCTCCGTGAGCCAGCCCCGGAGGGGGCCGGGGTCGCCGTCCTCGACCAGGCTCAGGACCGGCCCCGCGAGGTCACCGCGCCGGACGCCGTCGACCAGCAGGGACGGCCCGTCCAGCCAGTCCAACCCGGGCGCGGCCCCCGCCGTGTCCACCGCGGCGCAGCACACCATCGCGGTGACGTGGTCGGCGAGCAGGTCCCGCCCGGTCCGGGGCGGCTGGATGGGGAAGACCGGCAGCGGATCGCCGCTCCAGGCCCCGCCGTCCATGAACTCCTGGCCGTCCCCCAGCGCCACCGGCACCGGTGTCGGCGCGGCGGCCTCCTCCCGGGCCGCCTCGGCCGTGATGCCGGCCGCGAGGGCGTCCCTGCGCTCCTCGTCGCTGCGGCCGTCGTCGGGGCCGGGGGCTCCGGTGAGCGCTATGGCCTCGGCGGCCAGGTGGTCCATGACGCGGGCCAGCGTGGGCCCCGTACGGTCGCCGCCGCTGCGGCGCGCGCCCAGCCGGTCCAGCACCCGGTGCAGCCGGGCCGCCTCGGTGCGCCACTTCCGGTCGACGACCTCTTCGGGGTACGCCTGCCAGTCGACCGGCGACCAGTCGGGCCCCGCGGCGGCGGGACCGCCGTGGAACAGCCGGGCCGCCAGCAGCGAGGCGGCCTCGTCGACCGCCCCCGGCTCCTCCAGGAGGTCGCACGCGGGCCGCTCCCCCAGCCGGGAGGCGAACCCGTCGGCGAGCCGGTCGCGGCGGGAGAGCTCGGTGAGGGCGGAGACGACCCCGGCGTCGAGCCGGGCGGGCCAGCGGCCCATCCGCCAGGCGGGCAGCGCGACCCGGGTAAGGAGGCGGTCCCAGCCGGCGTAGGCGAGGCCGACCTGCTCCTGGGCGGCGATCCGCAGCCCGTAGTCCACAGCCTGTGCGCGCTCGGACGCGGCGGCGGCGACGCCCCGCTCCAACTGCGTGATGTGCTCGCGGCAGGCCCCCAGGAGGAACCGGGAGATCCGCCCGAGCGGAAGGAGGGCGAGGCGGCGCACGACGCCCTGGCCGGGCTTGGCCGCGATCGCGAGGGCCGCGTCGAGCCCCCGGACGAAACGGCGGGCGGCGGCCGTGTCGGGATGCGCGGCGGGTCCCGTACCGGCGACGACGGGGGCGAGGACCGCGCGCAGCTCGGCGACCCGCATCCACCACAGGAAGGGCGACCCGATGACCAGCACCGGGGCGGTCCCGCCGCGTATGGACTCGGCGGCGCGGGCACCGCCGCCCCCGCGCACGGCGGGGTGCGAGCGGTCCTCCAGCCAGCTGTCGCAGTCCGGGGTGAGGGCTATCGCGGAGGGCGCGGGCACGTCGAGCCGCGCGGCGAGGTCCCGTACGAGCCGGTAGAGGTCGGGGGCGGACTTCTCGCTCAGCTCGACCGTGGGCGTCACGGCGGGCCGGGCCCGGGCGACCACGGCGGCCACCACGAGCCCCACGACCAGCACCACCAGGGCGGTCCCGGACACGACCCAGCGGGCCAGGTCCCAGCCCGCGCCCGCAAGCCGCCCGGTGACGCCGCCGGCCAGCAGCACCACGGCCGCGGCGGCGGGCAACAGGGCGGCCGTCAGCGCCCGGCTGCGCACGCGCAGCACGGCGGCGGCCCGGGAACGGGCGGCCTGCGCCCCCAGCTCCGTACCGAACGCTCCGGAATTACGGGGATCACGGGGGTCACGGGGATCGCAGGGATCACTGAGGCCACCGGACATACCGGAGCCACCGGACCCTGATCCGGAACCACCGGGGGCGCCGGAGCCACCAGAGGCACCGAATCCACCAGAGGCACCAGATCCGCCGGAGCCACCGAGGGCACCGGAGTCACCGGAGCCGCCGGAGGGCCCTCCAGTGGCGCCGGGCCCTCCGGGCTCCGCGGCGCCCTCGGAACCAGAACCGGACCGAGAATCGGGGCCAGTGGAACTGGCACCGGAATCAGACACACCGGACACGACCGGATTCACCCCCTCTGCCCTGCTCGCCCGCCAATGGGTTGGTCACATCCCCACTGTGGCACCCGCCACTGACAACGCAATGTCGGTGGGCCAAGTGCCGGAACGCTTGCGCGGCACCCTAGTTGGGGCTTCCGCACGAGTCATCCGGATGGACGAGCCGTCACCCGATGGAATGGCTTTGGGTAAAGGTGCTGGCTTCCCGGGCGAACCCGGGGCTCAGGTGTGCTCCGGTTCGTGTCGTACCTGCTGGAGGCGGCCTCAGCCCTCCGCGGAGACCGCCCGGGCTGCCGCCCCGGCGGCCTTCTCGGCGATGTCCGTACGGTGCTGCGAGCCGTCGAGGCGGATCCGTCCGACCGCGCGGTACGCACGGGTGCGCGCCTCGGTGAGGTCGGCGCCGGTGGCGGTCACCGACAGCACGCGCCCGCCGGCGCTGAGGACGGCGTCCCCGTCGCTCCTGGTGCCCGCGTGGAGGACGTAGGCGTACGGCGCGTCCTGTGCGGCGACGTCGGCGAGGCCCTCGACGGGGTCGCCGGTGCGGGGGGTACCGGGGTAGTTGTGCGAGGCGATGACCACCGTGACGGCGGCGTCGTCACGCCAGGCCAGCGGCGGCAGGGTGTCGAGCGTGCCGTTGGCGGCGCCGAGCAGGACCGCGGCGAGGGGGGTGCGGAGCCGGGCCAGCACGACCTGGGTCTCCGGGTCGCCGAAGCGGGCGTTGAACTCGATGACGCGCACGCCGCGGGAGGTGATCGCCAGCCCGGCGTACAGCAGCCCGGAGAACGGCGTTCCGCGCCTCCTCAGCTCGTCGACGGTGGGCTGGAGCACGGACTCCATGACCTCGTCGACCAGCTTGGGATCGGCCCACGGCAGCGGCGAATACGCGCCCATGCCGCCGGTGTTGGGCCCCTGGTCCCCGTCCAGCGCGCGCTTGAAGTCCTGCGCGGGCTGGAGCGGGAGCACGGTGGTGCCGTCGGTGATCGCGAACAGCGACACCTCGGGCCCGTCGAGGAACTCCTCGATGACGACGCGCTCGCAGGCCAGGGCGTGTGCCCGGGCCTCTTCGACGTCGTCGGTCACCACGACGCCCTTGCCGGCGGCCAGACCGTCGTCCTTCACGACGTACGGAGCGCCGAAGGCGGCCAGCGCGGAGTCGATCTCCTCGGCCGTGGCGCAGACGTAACTGCGTGCGGTGGGCACCTCGGCGGCGGCCATGACGTCCTTGGCGAACGCCTTGGAGCCTTCCAGTTCGGCGGCTTCCGCGGACGGGCCGAAGACCGGAATCCCGGCTTCGCGCACGGCGTCGGCGACGCCCGCGACGAGCGGGGCCTCCGGGCCGACGACGACGAGACCGGCGCCGAGTTCGGTGGCGAGGCGCGCGACGGCGGCCCCGTCGAGGGCATCGACCGGACGCAGCTCCGCCACTTCCGCGATGCCGGCGTTGCCGGGGGCGCAGTAGAGGGCGGTGACGTCGGGGTCGAGGGACAGAGAGCGGCACAGGGCGTGTTCGCGGGCGCCGCCGCCGATGACGAGGACCTTCACGGGGTGAAGCCTAGGGCCTGGAACGGGAGCCGGTCGCTCCGGGGCTGGAGTTCCCTCCCAGGGGGGTGGGGGCGGGGGGTTGTGGGTTGCTACGAGGGTGGGGGGGGTGGGCCGTGGGCCGTCGGTTGGGGAGGGGGTGGTGGTGCGGGGGTGGGTGCCCGGGGGTGGGTGCCCGGGGGCGCGCCTGGCAGAGAGCTTACGGCGCGGGGTGCGTGTCCGGGATGGTGCGTGCCTGGCAGGTGCTTGCGGCGCGGGGTGCGTGCCCGGGAGGCGGGTGTCCGGGGCGGCCCGTGCCTGGGGCGGTCACCGTCCGGGAGGGCGCCTGCACCTGTCCGGGACGGCCACTGTCCGCGGGAACTCCTGCCGGGGACGGCCATGTCCTGGAGCGGTCACTGCCCGAGGGGCCCTGCCCGGGACGGACGCTGCCCGAGAGGGCCCCTGCCCGGCACAGCCACTACCCGCGAGAGCTCCTGCCAGGGGCGGCCACGCCCCGGGACGGCCATCACCCGAGAGGCCCCTGCCCAGCACGGCCCCTGCCGGGAACGGCCGTGCCCCGCCGGGACGGCCACCGCCCGAGAGAACCCTCCCCGGCACGACCAATGCCGAGAGAACCCTCCCCAGCACAGCCGACGGCCCCCGCCGCGCCGCTACTCGTTGACGAACTCCTCGACGACCGTCGCGCCCAGTTCGCGGACGATCAGGTCGTAGCCCGACAGCGCGTCCTCCTGGAGGTCCGGGTCGTCGTCCTCCGGTACGTCGTCCTCGGCGGAGACGGGCCTGCGCTGCGGGATCGGCGCGGACTGCGGCGGGGCCGCGGGGGCCGGGGCGGACGAGTAGGAGGCCTGCGGGGCGGACGCAGGTGCGGGCGCGGGGGCTGCGGCCTGAGCAGGTGCGTACGACGTCGCCGCCTGCGACACGGGCCCGCCGCCCCCCGGTGCGGCCATGTCCTGCGGCGGGCGCGGTGCGGCGGACGGCGCGGGAGCGCTGCCGCCCCCGAAGCCACCGCCACCGCCGCCTCCGCCGAAGCCGCCGCCCCCGCCGAAGCTCCCGCCACCGAACCCGCCGGACGGACCCGCCGCGGGGCCCCCGCCGGGCCCACCGGCACCGGCGCCGCCCGCGTCCACGACGGACTCGATCCGCCACTGCACCTGGAAGGACTCGGCGAGCACCTGCTTGAGCACGTCCTCACTGCCGCTGCTCGCGAAGTTGTCGCGGGCGCCGGCGTTCAGGAAGCCGACCTGGAGTGTGGTGCCGTCGAAACCGGCCACCTGGGCGTTCTGGCTGAGCAGGATCCAGGTGAAGCGCCGCTTGTTCTTGACGGCCTCCAGGATGTTCGGCCACATGTTCCGCACCTGGGCGGCGCCCTGCGCGGCCGCCGGGCTGGGCGCGGCCTGCGGCGGTCCGGACGGCGCGACAGCCACCGGTGCCGTGGCCTGCGTCTGCGTCTGCGTCTGCGCGGTGGGCTCGGGCCGTCCCGCCCCGAGAGCGGACGTGGTGGGCCACCCGCCCGGCCGCCGCGCGGGAGCCGGAGCGGGAGCGGACCCCTGCGCCACCGGCGCGGACGCGACCGGGGCCTGCACGGGGGCGGCAGGAGCCACCGGCGCTGCGGGAGGCGCGGAGGGCACCGCCGCAGGAGCCCCGTGCGCCTCGGGTCCCGGAACGTACCCGACAGGCGGCATCCCCTGCATGCCCCCGCCCGCCATGAACGCCCCGCCGCCCGCGCCGGCCCCGCCCCGCTCCAGCCGCTCCAGCCGCGCCTGCACCGACCGCTCGTCGTCGAACGCCGCGGGCAGCAGCACCCGCGCGCAGATCAGCTCGAGCTGCAACCTCGGCGAGGTGGCTCCGCGCATCTCCGTGAGCCCGGAATTGACCAGGTCGGCGGCGCGGCTCAGCTCGGCGGCGCCGAAGACGGAGGCCTGCGCCTGCATCCGCTCGACCACGTCGGCGGGGGCGTCGATCAGCCCCTTCTCCCCCGCGTCCGGAACGGCAGCCAGAATCACCAGGTCCCGCAACCGCTCCAACAGGTCCGCCACGAACCGCCGCGGATCGTTGCCCCCCTCGATGACCCGGTCGACCACCTCGAAGGCAGCCGCGCCGTCCCCGGCCGCGAAGGCGTCCACGACGGAATCGAGCAGCGACCCGTCCGTGTAACCGAGCAGCCCGGTCGCCATGGCGTATGTCACACCGTCGTCGGCGGCGCCGGCCAGGAGCTGGTCCATGACCGACATCGAGTCCCGTACGGACCCGGCCCCGGCCCGCACCACGAGCGGAAGCACACCGTCCGCGACCGGGATGCCCTCCTTGCCGCAGACCTCGCCGAGGTAGTCCCGCAGCGTCCCCGGCGGCACCAGCCGGAACGGGTAGTGATGCGTGCGCGACCGGATGGTCCCGATGACCTTCTCGGGCTCCGTCGTCGCGAAGATGAACTTCAGGTGCTCCGGCGGCTCCTCGACGACCTTCAGCAACGCGTTGAAGCCCGCCGACGTGACCATGTGCGCCTCGTCGATGATGTAGATCTTGTACCGACTGCTGGCAGGCCCGAAGAACGCCTTTTCCCGCAGGTCACGCGCATCGTCCACACCACCGTGCGAAGCCGCGTCGATCTCGATGACGTCGATGGACCCGCGCCCGTTCCTCGCGAGGTCCTGGCAGGACTGGCACTCACCGCAGGGCGTGGGCGTCGGCCCCTGCTCACAGTTCAGACAGCGCGCCAGGATCCGGGCGCTGGTCGTCTTTCCACAACCCCGCGGCCCGCTGAACAGGTACGCGTGGTTGACCCGGTTGTTCCGCAGGGCCTGCATGAGCGGGACAGTGACATGCTCCTGCCCGATGACCTCGGCGAACGACTCGGGGCGATAACGGCGGTACAACGCAAGGGACGACACACCTACGAGGTTATCGGGACCCACCGACAACCGGCCCCGCCCCGGGAACGCCTCGCCGGAAACGCAAAGACCCCCCACGCACCCGCCAGAGCCAACCTACCCTTGCTGCCTTCCGGCCCTGGGGGAGTTCAGTCAGATAGCGCCACGTGAGGGGCTGGACCCCACCCTAGCGGATCGCCCCCGCCCCTGACGACCCGGGCCCACCTGCGAATCCTCCGGGACCCCCGCCCGGGGAAGGCGGTCGCAAGCACCCCTCAACGTCTTGTATTGTTTGCGGCGGAGGATTCGCCTAGTGGCCTAGGGCGCACGCTTGGAAAGCGTGTTGGGGGCAACCCCTCACGAGTTCGAATCTCGTATCCTCCGCACCCGCCCACCTGGGCAAACGAAGGGTCCGACCGCACTGCGGTCGGACCCTTCGTCGTTGCGTGGTCTCAGTTCTGGTCTCAGTTGCGCGGGTCGGACCGTCATGGACGACCACGGACAGGCTCCGTCCGCACTCTGCCGCACCGGGCACCAGACGCCCCCTGTAGAACTCTGAGGGAGCGCGCATGGCCCAGCCTCAGTCGGCCCTCTGGAACCGGCAAGCAAAAAGTTCGACCCCAGCCTCACTGTCAGAGGGACAAATTAGGATGCCGGAGGCTCCACGGCCCTGAGATCGCCACCCGGACACGAGCAAGGACACCCCCAACTGATGGCAGTGACCCAGCAGGAGATCGAGAACCAGTTGTGGAATGCCGCCGACGAGCTGCGCGTGGCGATGCCAGAAGCGCAATACTCCTCGGTTGTCTTCCCGCTGATGTTCTGGAAGTACCTGTCGGATACCTGGGATCACACGCACCAGATCTTTCTCAAGGAGAACGAGGCCCTCGACCTCACAGCCGAGGAAGCCGACGAGGTCGAGTACAGCAACTACCAGACGTTCAAGATCCCCTTCATCTTCCCTGGAACCGTCGCCGAGAGCCGCGCCTCTTGGTCGTCCATCCTCGCCACCGTTGCCCAGCACGGCCTCGGCCAGCGGGTGCGTGCTTCTCTGCAGGCCATCGAGTCGGCCAACCCCGACAAGTTCTCCCGTCTATTCGGGTCCATGACCTGGACCTCGGAAGCGGTACTGCCGGGGGAGGTGCTCGCGTCAGTCATGCGGACGATGGACCGCGCCCCCAAGATGCATGAGGGCAATATGTCCCACGACGTGCTCGGAGGAGCGTACGAGTACCTGCTCAAGCGGTTCTCAGACGGGTCCGGTACCCGTGCTGGTCAGTTCTTCACGCCGCGTGAGGTCGTCGAACTGATCATCGAACTGCTAGGACCCAAGAATCACGAGTCGGTATACGACCCCACCTGCGGGTCAGGCGGCATGCTCATCGCTGCTGCGGACTTCCTAAAGACTCGCGGCGGGCGGGGTTACACACTCAGCCTGAACGGCCAGGAGGCGGTAACTGACACTGCTGGTGTGGCCCGCATGAACCTCTTCATGCACAACCTGACCGCGTTCAAGGTCGAGGTCGGCGACACTCTGAGGGATCCCCGTTTCAGGAAGGCGGACGGGTCTGTCGAGCAATTCGACATGATCGTCGCTAATCCTCCCTACAGCCTGAAGTGGAAGCCCTGGACCAACGACCCGCGTGCACTCGGCGGGGTCGCCCCACAGTCGTCGGCGGACTGGGCATTCGTACAGCACATGATCGCCAGTATGGATCCGAAGAAGGGCCGCGCCGGCGTCGTCCTCCCACACGGCGTCCTCTTCCGAAGCGGCCAGGAGGCAGCCATCCGCCAACGCGTCCTGGACGACGACCTCCTCGAGGCCGTCATCGGTCTGCCAGCCAACCTCTTCTACTCGACCTCCATCCCGACAGCGATCCTGGTGTTCCGTGCCCCTGGTACGAAGGTTCCGGAGCGCCAGAACGGCGTGCTGTTCATCGACGCCTTTAGGCAATTCGCCAAGGCCAAGAAGCGCAACATCCTCACCGGCACCGACATCGCTGACACTGTGGCGACCTACCACGCAAGCTTTGCAGCCACCGACGACTCAGTGGCCCCTGACCGCGACTCCGGACCCGCCGCACGCTTCGTGCCAACTACGGAGATCGTGACGAACGGGTACGACCTCAGCCTCGGCCGCTACATCAAACAGGCTGCTGATGAAGCCGAAGACCTCGGCGCCCTGATCAAGGCGTACAACGTTGCCCGAACCGAGCGTCAAAAGACCGAGCAGCAGATGGCCAACGTGCTCACCGCCGCCGGGATCGAGGGCTTCGATGAGTGAGTGGGAGCAGGCCACTCTTGGGACAATTGCGAACCTCTCAATTGGCCGTACGCCCGACCGCAAGAACCCGGACTACTGGACGACAGACACCACGCATCCGTTCTGCACCATCGCGGATATGCCCGAGCGGTCATGGACGGTGAACCCAGCGCGCGAGGGAGTCACCGGTGCTGCAATAAGAGATGGCAAGGCCAAGCTGGCCCCCGCTGGCTCGTTGCTAATGAGTTTCAAGCTCACCATCGGTCGTGTCGGTTTCGCCGAGCGGGACGTCTACCCGAACGAGGCCATCGTTCGCATTGACCCGCGTGACCGTTCCACAGTCGATGACCGGTATCTCGCCGCGTGGCTGGAGTCCCACGACCTCACGGAGAACGCACCTCGCGCAATCAAGGGCAAAACCTTGAACTCCAAGAGCCTGCGACTCATCCCAGTCGCCCTGCCGCCGTTGCCGGTGCAGAAGCGGATCGTCGAGGTCATCGGCGCGGTAGACGCCCAGATCACCGCGCTCGACGACGAGGCCGACGCACTGGCAGGCGTATACCAGGCAGCAATGTCTCTGTTGTGGCTCACCTCTCAGGGCGACGAGGCGGAATCCAAGCCCCTCGGCAACGTGATGCACCTCGATGTCGTTCGGACACCAATGGTGGCGGGAACCACCTACCACCTCGCTGGAGTGCTCAATGCCGGCAAGGGGCTCGTGGACAAGGAGACGTTCGACGGGGCAGATACCGAGTACACGGCGATGAACGTTCTGCGAGAGAACCAAGTGGTGATGCGGAAGCTGACTGCTTGGGAGGGGCCGATCACTGTGGTCCCTGCAGAGTTCAGCGGATTCGTAGCGAGCAACGAGTTCCCAACCTTCACACTCACTGGTGACATCGCCCCGGAGTGGATGAAGCATGTCTGCCGAACACCTCGACTATGGGCAGAGATGCAGAACCGGGTCGTCGGAACCGTGCAGCGCCGTAAGCGACTCAACCCCGACCAGCTCCTATCGGTGGCGCTGCCCATCCCATCCCAGTCTGAGCAGAAGCAAGCAGCGGAGGCACTAGATGCGATGGAGGGGCACATCGCTGTGATCCGCGCAGAGGCCAACTGCCTCCGCGAAGCCCGTGCAGGGCTGCTCTCCAACATTCTCAACCGCACCATCAAAATTGAGACTGCCGAGCTGGAGGTCTGAGCCGTGGCGAAGGGCATTCGGGAGCGCGAGTTCCAGAACCTGATGATCCAGTGGTCCCTCCCGATGGGATGGGACTTCACAGCGGGTAGGTCGCTGCCGCGCGAGACGACACAGACGGTGCTCGCTGGCCAGCTGCGGGACGCCATCGTGCGGCTCAACCAGGTGGTGATCGAAGGGTTCGACGTGGACGCCGTGGTCGAGGAGATCATCACCACGGTCAACGCCGTCGACGGCGGGCTGGTGCGAGCCAACGAACAAGTGCTGGAACTGCTGCGCGGGCACAAGGAGTTCCGGGGCGCCGACGGTGTGTGGCACGCCTTGAAGGTCATCGATTTCGAGAACCCGACTACCAACACCCTGGTCGTGTCGGACGAGGTGACCATAACAATCCCCGGCAAGACCCCCCGCCGGTTCGATCTCGTGTATTGGGTCAATGGACTGCCCCTTGTTGTCGCGGAGGTGAAGTCACCAACCGCTAAGTCCGGGTGGGCCGACGCGGCACGCGAGATTAACGACGTGTACGCCACTGAATACCCATGGTTCTTCACCCCCAACATCTTCGCTGTCGCCTCTGACGGACTGAAGCTGCGGTTCGGTGCCGTTGGTGCACCCCTGAACCTGTGGCAGCCGTTCCGATCCACTGACGACGACGAGAGCTTGTCCGGGCAGGCCGACGTGAAGCGCTCTGTCGAGCTGCTGCTCAACCCGGCCACGGTCCTGGACATGCTCGCCAACTTCGTCCTCTTCGACACCTCTGGAGGCGGGGCGGACAAGAAGTACCTGCCCCGCTATCCGCAGATGGAGGCTGCCCACCTCATCCACAAACGGGTCCTGGCCGACGGCAAGAAGGGGCTGATCTGGCATCACCAAGGCAGCGGGAAGACGCTGCTGATGGTGTTCGCTGCTTCTCTGTTGTTGGCTGACACCCGCACTGAGTCGCCCACGATCATCCTGCTCTCGGACCGAACCCAGCTCGTGCGGCAGACCTCCGGGGTGTTCACCTCCGCGATGGGCGACGCCTACTTCCACCAGCCCACGACCAGCGCGGAGTTGCGTTCCCTGCTCGCTGACGACGTGCGTGGTGTCATCTCCACGACTGTCCACAAATTCGCCGGCGCTGGGAAGAACCTGTCGACCCGCCGCAACATCATCTTGCTGGTTGATGAGGCGCACCGCACGCAGTCATCCGAGAATGAGTCCCTAGCGGGGCAGATGCGCGCAGCGTTGCCGCACGCGAAGTTCTTCGGGATGACCGGCACACCCGTCAAGAACCTCACCACCGACACCTTCGCTCTCTTCGGTGAGGAGACCGACCCAAACAGGGTGTTGCATCGATATTCGGTGTCCCGGTCTCTGCAGGACGAGGCGACCGTTCCAGTCATGCTGGACCCGCACCCGGTCACCTTCGAGATGAACGACCGGTCGCTACAAGCCGAGTTCGATCAGTTTGCCGACGAATTTGACCTCGACGACCCCGACCGGGAAACCTTGTCCCGCAAATTCGGGCGCCTCACCTCGGTCTTTACCAACCCCGAACGCATCCACACGGTCTGCCAGGACATCGTGGATCACTATCTGGCCGGTACCTATCGCAACGGTCTCAAGGCGCAGGTCGTCGCGTACAACCGTGAGCTGGCCGTGGCATACATGGACAAGATCAACGAGCTGCTGGCCGGCTACGAAGCGGCTCAGGTACTCGCCGAGGTCGGCAAGCACGATCGGATCACCGCAGAGGTGAACATCCACGTCTCGGACGCCAAGACCGAGGAAGCTGCCATGCGGCCTTACCGGCTCTCCGAGGTCGATGAGGAAGACCAGAAACGGCGATTCCTCACTCCCGATGACCCGCTGTGCTTCCTGGTCGTGACAGCCAAGCTGATGACAGGGTTCGACGCGCCCAACGAAGGCGTTCTCTACCTGGACAAGCCGATGAAGGCCCACAACCTGTTCCAGACGATTACCCGCCCGAACCGCACTTGGGTATCCCCGGCCGGATTCGTGAAGACCAGCGGCGTAGTCGTTGACTACATCAGCCTGGCCGAAGAGGTCCAGCGTGCCGTCGTCGACCCCACCTCGGAGGGGTCCGCCGGCAAGGGCGGTGGGTTCGTCACCGACCTGACCGACCTTGTCGCCGAGTTCCGTACCACCTTCGCTCGCATCGAAGATCTCCTCGCAGACGTGGACGGCCTCGACCTCACAGCCAACGGATACGAGTCCGTACGTGCCATCAACGCCTTCCTGGATGCCAGCTCTGACGCCGCCGAGATCTTCAGCAAGAACTACCGGCTTCTGGCCCGCCTGTACCCACTCATCAACACGGACAAGCGAGTCGCCAAGTACCAAGACGGGTTCGGGCTCTTCGGGTCTGCGTACACGACCCTGTTCAAGAAGTCTTCCGACGAGGAAAGGAAGGAGCGACTGGGCGAGCTGGGGCCGATGGTCCTGGAGATAATCAACGCCCACGTCCACTCCTTTTCCGTAGCCGCTTCCCAGGAAGAAGCTCTCGTCCTGGACGCCCAGGGCATCACGATCCTCAAGGAGCTGCTGGCCCTCGTCCGTCCCAAACCAGGCAAGGACGACAACGAGGACAAGAGGCCGCCGTCTGCTGCGGAGATCCTGGATCACATCAAGGCGGCTCTCGAGAGGGGCGTCGAACCGGGATCCGCGAAGTACACCGCTCTGGCAGAGCGGATCAGGCAACTGCGGGACCGGATCATTCAGAACGCCCAGGACGCCCTGGACTTCCTTGCCGAGGCACTCCGGGTCGCCCGCGCCATCGTGCACGCCGAGAAACACCCTGACGAGGCCGTCGTGCTAGACGACGACCACGTAGGCATCCTGTCGCGGATCATCCAGGACCACGCGCCGTCCGGTCTCACCGTCACGGAGCAGAACTTGGCGGAGGAGATCGACCAGGTGGTCAAGCGCACCCTCGCCCAGTCATGGGACAACGCCGAGGCCCGCAATCGCGGCGTCCGCCGTGCCACCGCCGCGGTCTTCCGCCGGTACATGTTGAAGCCGGTAGGAGAGCCGTATGGCTCCACTGTCGCCTACATTGAGGCCCACTACCTCGTGGACTGACGAACACGCAGAGGCCCGGCAACGCATGGTGGTTGCCGGGCCTCGCTGTGCCCCTCGTGCCCCGATCCACGGGGATTTAGAAGACATCTCATTTGGTGAGTCTGCGGTAGCAGATGAGGGTGCAGGCGATGCTGGTGAAGGCGAGGAAGTGGGCGGCTTTGCGTTCGTAGCGTCGGTGGAGGCGGCGGCAGCCGGTGAGCCAGGCCATGGTGCGTTCGATGGTCCAGCGGTGGCGGCCCAGGCGTGGTGAGGACTCGACTCCCTTGCGGGCGATGCGGTGGGTGATGCCGCGTTCGCGTAACCATCGTCGCAGGTGGGCGTAGTCGTAGCCCTTGTCGGCGTGGAGCTTTGCGGGCTTGCGGCGCCGTGGGCCGCGGCGTGATCGGATCGGGGGGATGCCCTTCACGAGGGGGATCAGGGCCTGGCTGTCGTGCAGGTTGGCCCCGGAGATTCCGACGGAGATGGGCAGGCCGGAGCGTTCCGTGATCAGGTGGATTTTCGAGCCGTACTTGCCCCGGTCGACAGGATTCGGGCCTGTCAGGTCCCCCTTTTCAGGGCCCGCATGTTCACCGAGTCGATCGCGCACCGCGACCAGTCCAGCTCGCCACGGGCACCGAGTTCGTCGAGGACTAAGCGGTGGAGCTTGGCCCACACCCTGGCCTTCGACCACTCCGAGAACCGCCGGTGAGCGGTCGCCCCGGACGGACCGAACGACGCGGACGGCAGCTGTTGCCAGGTACAACCCGACGTCGCCACGAAGACGATCGCGGCCAGCACCTCCCGGTCGCCGTGCCGCCGCCGCCCACCACCCTGCGGCCGCGACGGCGCCTCCGGCACCACCCTCTGAAACAACTCCCACAACTCGTCCGGCACCAACCGCTCAACGATCCCCACCATGACCCACAGAATACCGGCCAAGCCAAATGAGATGATCTTTTAGCAGGTGCCGAGGTCTCCGTACCTCCCTGGGTTCCTCGCGCGGTCCACTGCCTGTGTACGAGCCTCGTCGAACGCAGCGGTGACAGCTTCCTGGTCCGTACGACGGACCTGAGCCTCGACCTCCTGACCGGAACGGCGGGTGGTGTGCCAGCGCACCGGCAGATCGGTATAGAGGTCAGCCTCGAACTCCCAGGTCGTTACCGACCATTGGCCATCTCGGCCGATGTTGAGCGGTTCGCCGCCCGGCATGAAGACAGCGTGGGCATGGTGGACGGTCCGCCGGTCCGGTATGGCATCGCGAAGAGCTCGGAGACCGCCAGGGCCCTTGTGCTCCCACTTCTCCGGGTCCCACTCCTCGACTCGCGCCTGCTGGTCTCGGTGATCGGCGGCCCACTGGTCCGCCATAGCCTCCGCATGCTCCTGGTGCTGGAACGGGACAAGGCGTTCGCCGAGGCGGGCGACGTACACCGTCGGGCCTGGCTGGGCGTCGCCACTGGAGGGTGTGGCAGAGCCCCGAGGCTTGAGGTTGACCACGTGCGGCGTCGGTTCCGGCCCCCAGAGCAGCCCTCCGACCTGCGCCGCCGTCCGCTGCAGCACCTGCCCTGTGACGTGCTGGTACCGGCGTCGCATGCGCGCGGACTTACCGGGCTCCCAGCCCATGATGCGGTCGACCACTGTGTCCGGGACGCCGAGGATGAGCAGGGTGGTCGCGGCGGTGTGGCGGGCATCGTGGAGGCGTCCGTCGCGGACGCCCGCCGCCTTCAACAGGTCCTTCCATCGGTGGAAGTCCGTGTTGGGGTTGAGGGGTTCACCGATCGGCGATGTGAAGACGTAACCCTTCTCTTCCCACAGATCGCGGGCGAGCACGCGCTCTCGGCCCTATTCCTCCTTGTGCCGAATCAGCAGCTTCAGTAGTTCTTCCGGTACCCCGATCGGGCGCTTGCCGGCGCGGGTCTTGGTTTCCTTCGTTCGGCGCCGCAGGAAGAGATCAACAACGCTGACCAAACCATCTCGGACATGTATGCCGCAACAGTTCCCGGCGAGCACGCCCAGGCCGCCGGCCATGCTGCGGCCAACCTCTGCTCGGAAGCCGGACATCAACTCTTGCACTTGCCGACGGAACTGCAGCAGCTGATCAACGAGGCCATCGAGATCGGCTACACGGCCGCTCTGCAAGGCGTACACAACGGAAACTTCGACGAGGAAATCCAAGGATGGCGCCCCCACCTCTTCGAGAAGTAGAGCGCAGCAGGAAGGCCGGGACATGACCTCGACAACCATCATCCTTTTCGCCAGCCCCGCCGTGGTCCGTACTGCCGAACCAGACCGTTTCCGCGCACGTGGCTCCTCACAGGACCAGCAGTCGTACGGCCCGTGTCCTGACCCTCCTGCAGGCAGAACCCGATCGCCGAGGAGCCTCAGGCCCCGAAATGAAACCCGGTTCGATAGGTCTCAACCAACGTGTCGATCTGGTCCTCGTACGTTTCCAGGAACGTATCGAGCGAGTAGGCGCCGTTCCAACCCGCGTCGCGGAGCTGTGCCCCCTCACAGGGAATCGGCAGAGTACGGAGGACCTCGTCCTGAACGAAGTGGAGTCGAAGTTCACTCGCCTCTGACACAAGGAGCGGGTTTCCTCCGATCTGCTCGATAAGTACGTAGCGAAGTCCGAGCATTCTCAGGAGATCAAGATCGGCGACCCAGGTCTCATCCATGAGGCGATGAGTCTGCCAGTGCATGGCATCGCGATAGACCAGGCGCACCCGGTCGGCCATGTCGGGGTAGGCAAAACCGTCCCAGTAGAGGGAGCCACGGATCGTGCGGTGGTCTCCGTCCGGAGTAGCCAATGCCGTCCCAAAGGTCATCGGAACGAGTGTTGAGAGCTTGTCGGGCCATCCGTGCACCAACGATGTGATCAGGTCACACGGGTTGTACACATGAAGCATGACATCGCGTTCCACGCCATCGGCCGAGACGTCGTCCAGCCACCGCTCCACGAGCCTCGCCCAATCAGGATTCCTCGCCATGCACGTTCTGCTCTCCTCCCGGAAAGCAGGCCATCTTCCACGGTCCGTGGTTCGCGCGGATCCTGTGTAGAGGACCTGACCGATCCCCTCGTCGTCACCGTTCAGGTCCCGGAGAAGATCCCTCTCGTCCAGCGAAGTGCGCTTGGCGAATTCACCTGCCGTCCGGTAGCCCTCGATCTCCCAATGCGGGTCCTCTGCCAGCTTCCGAAGCAAGCCCGGGCGGGCTGTGTCATAGCCAGCTGCGAAAACGTTGCTGGTGACGTGACAAAGAGCCGCATACTCCAGGGGGTACCCCCCGGTTTCCTCGGGTGAATCTGCCTCGCCGTCGTCGAGCCATGCCGGTGCTCGGTCCGGATCCAGACGCCCGATCGCAAAGTACAGGCCGTACGGTGCGACCACGCTGTCTCTCTTCGAGATGCGCTGGAAATCCGCTGCCAGAAGATCATCAGCTCCTGCCTCTGCAGCTCTAGCCAGAACCTCGCACCAGCCCCGCTCTCTATCCTCCGGGGAGTTGTACAGGTAGATGAAGTGATGCGGGGTCACCTGTGGGGGGATCGCTGCTTCGAGGAACTCCACGCGGTCTGCACACACCGGGACACCGTCGTCGTCCAACGTGAGTTGGTACCCGCGCAGATCGTGAGCCCAGTCGCGCGCCATGTTGCTGACCGGTACGCGAAGCTCGCGCCACGTGGTGGAGACAATCATCGCGCGAATGCGGTCTTTGCGGAGCCCCATCTCTCGCTGCAACAGCTCGGCGTACTTCGTGACCTCATGGAGGGCTCGACCCGAGGTCGAGTCGGATCGCTTCAGTTCGATCACCACCCAAGATCCGTGGCCATCTCGGGCCAGGATGTCTATCCGCCCGCGCGTTCCGTGAGCATTGGGTAGCGGGAATTCCGTTTCGATCAGCTGAAGGCTCGGCTCCAGGAGAGACAAGCGGTCAGCCAACATGTCGCGCAACCGCGCCTCGTACTGAACACCCATGTCGCACCTCTCGGACACGTCCCCGCCCTGGAACGCTAGTTGGTGGCTGATCAGAGGGTGACAGTAGACGATCAGTCTGACATTCCCAGTCCGTTCTCTCCTCTCCCCAGCGAGTCTAGAACGCCCACGCCTGCCCCGCCCGCTGGGTCGCGTTCGCCCAAGCACCCTCGTGATGCCAGTTGACGCGTGGAAGGACGGGCTGTCGCACCGTGCCCATAGCCCACGCGGCGGTGTGCCGAAGAGTGGAACCTCGAACTGCCGCGTGCCAGGGCCCGGGGGTCTCAACACGGGGCCCTACATGGCGCTGTCCGAGCGCTCCTCGACGGGCCTCTGACCGAATACCGGCCTGCGCCCCTCGTGCGCACTTGATTGTGCTCCCCTAATGCGTCCTACAGTCCTCCGGCTCACGCCACATCACATCGATGGAAGGGCTGCCAGTGAACGAGGACCATTCCAAAGCCGTCGCCGAGATCCTCCACGAGCTGAGCACCACCTCCCACGTCCAGGTCCGCTCATCCACCGAACTCGCCGACCAGGTCTCCGAGGCCGCTGAGGACGAGGACGAGAAGCGGTCAAAAAAGGGGCGGGGCCCCCTTCGCCGGCGCACCGACTACCGAGCCGTCCGGACAGCGCCGCGAACACTGACACTCACGCCCTGGCAGGTCATCCACGCCATCGGCCTCGGTGCCGCGTCGGCCCGCCAAGGCGCGGGACGAGGACTGGCCGAACACTGGGGAAGTCTGCGCTACAGCCAGGCCCTGGAAGCCAACCACGGCCGTTACCTGCAGCTGTCGTCCGAAGGGCGCGATCTTCTTCGCTTCTACAAGGCGACCCAGTCCGGAGAAATCGGCACCGGCTTCGCCTCACTGTTGGCCGAGAACGTGGTCAGGTCCCGCTACCCCGATCACTCGGTCTCCGTGATCCCGGCGGATGTTGCGCTGAAGGCCGGCTGGGCTCTCCGCGGCACCGACTCCGGCACCGGCACGCGCCCCGAACCGCTGCAGCGACGGCCCCACTTCTTCGTCGAAGCCTGGCAACCGGGGCAGCCGTCCAAGGTTCTCCTCGTCTCCTCCAAGGGCACCCACAGCAGCGTTCAGCAGGTGTACAAGCAACTCAGCACGGCCAGCGCTCACGTGGAGTCCGTGCATATCGGGCCCTACGGCACCGTCCCGTACCTGCTCATCGGGACAGAGATCCCCAAGAAGGAGAGCCTCGCCCTGCACATCCTGGAGGGGCCGGGTACGACTGTCCTCCGCCCCTCCGGAGAAGCATCAGCAGCCGACCTGAACCTCGCCCTGGAACAGGAGAACTATCCGTCCGATGTCGTGCGGCCCACGGACAGCGGGAAGACAACCGTCCCCGGGTACCAGGTACTGCCCGACGACTTTGACTGGTTCAGCATCGTGCTGGCGCGGACGGAAGCAGCCACTCTCACGGCCTTCACCGGGGGCGGCATACCCACCGCTCAGTACCTGACGAAGGACCAGGGACGACGCCACTTCCAGCACGACGTCCACGCCAAAACGGCCAAGCTGCGAGATGAGGAACACCGCATCCACGGCATCGACTTCGTCGGTACCGATCACATCTACCGCCTCAATGGCATCCGAGTGGAGGCGTTTTCCGGACTCAAAAAGAGTCTCTACACGCACCTCCGCCACGGGCGCGTCAACGAATACCGAAGCGAGGTACACGCCATGCGAGGGCAGTGGCCGGACCGCAGCACATCAGGACAGTGGAACGCTGTGTCCATCCGCCCCGACGGAACCGTGATGGCGATCCGGCTCCAGGAAGGGTGATCCAGCAGCCCGCAGCAACGGCCAGCCGGTCCTGTGTAATGCCGACTCGGGGCGCACAAAGCTGCAGCGGGGCTGGCCAGAGGCACCCGTGCGACGGAGTGGCCTTGGCAGCCGTGCCCTGATTGGTCTCAGTTCTGGTCTCGTTCATCCCTGATCAGCACCGTCCACCGGGCACCCCACCGCTCCTTCCGGTGCAGGTCAGGACGCCGATGAATCACCCTGAACCCCCAGACGAACATTTGGAAAGCGTGTTGGGGGCAACCCCTCACGAGTTCGAATCTCGTATCCTCCGCACCCGCCCAACAGGGCAGACGAAGGCCCCGACCGGTTCCCGGTCGGGGCCTTCGTCGTGTGGGGGCGCAGTCCCTCCGCTGAGAACGCTTCCCAGTGGCACTGCCACAGAGGACGGTGGGACCGGCGTGCCCGTGGGCTGCTCCGCCAGTTGTCCCGTCGTCGCGCCCGAGCCGGCCTCAACGGGCCCAGGAGCAGGCCCGCGGTTCGATCACCGCACTCGTCCGGGTGACTCTCCCCTCCCGAGCCCTCACCCGCCGCACACCGCCACCAGCAGGGCAGTCGTGCTGGGCGGCGCGGGGCCAGTCGGCACTTCACCGTGCGGTGGCAGTCGTACGGCCCGCCATAGTCGCGTACGGCGCTCTCCCGGGCCGACCGGTACGAGGGTGCGGCGCAGCCGCGAGGTGATCAGCGAGGGCTTGCCGCGCCGGGACGGCCCGTCCGTCAGGGGGGTGCTCCGACCGGTGGCCGGCGGTCGGCCGACGCGGAGGTCCGGCCGATGCGATCGGCGCGGCCTCCGCCGTACAAGGGAGTTCGCATCACCATGGACGTCATTCTTCGGGCCCGGGGCGTGGACCTGCTCTACGGATCGCAACGAGCCGTCCGTGGTGCGGACTTCGCCCTGTGTCGCGGGGAGGTCGCCGCGGTCATGGGGGCCAGCGGGTCCGGGAAGTCGTCGTTGCTGTACTGCCTGGCGGGGGTGCTCGCGCCGTCGAAGGGGGCGGTGTCCTTCGAGGGGGTCGCGTTCTCCGGGCTCTCCGACGACGCGTTGAGCACCCTGCGGCGTGAGCGCTTCGGGTTCGTCTTCCAGTACGGGGAGTTGTTGCCCGAGCTCACGGTCGAGGAGAACGCCGCCTTGCCGTTGCGTCTCGCGGGGCAGCGCAAGGCCCCGGCGCATGCGGCGGCGGGCGAGGTGCTGGAGCGGTTGGGGCTCGGGGAGCTGAAGCAGCGGCGGCCTTCTCAGGTGTCCGGTGGGCAGAGCCAGCGGGTGGCGGTCGCGCGGGCGCTCGTGCACCGGCCGGCCGTGGTGTTCGCGGACGAGCCGACCGGAGCGCTGGACAGTGCCAACGCCGCCGCCGTACTGGAGGAGTTCCTGCGTCTGGCGCGCTCACAGGGCACGGCGGTGGTGATCGTGACGCACGACGCGGACGTGGCCGCCCACGCCGACAGCCAGTACACGATGACCGACGGCGTCCTCACCCAGCGGGTGGCGGTGTGAAGGCCGCGCGGCCGTCCGGCACGAGCACCGTTCTGCTCGGACTGCGGCTGCTGTGGTCCGGCGAACGCACGGGGCGGGTCCGCTTCCTGCTGATGTCGCTCGGGTGCTCGCTCGGGGTGGCCTGCCTGGCCGCCGTGCTGACCATTCCGGCCATCCTCTCCGCCCACGACGGGCGTTCCGCCGCCCGCGCGCCGCAGGCCGTTCCCGAGGTGATGCACGCCCGGTCGGCCGCCGACACCCTCTTCCTCACCCGCCAGGACCCGTACGGCGCGCAGCCGTTCACGCGCGTCCTCGTCGCCCGCCCGGTCGCAGGACCCGCACCCGTGCCGCCCGGCCTGGAGCGGCTTCCCGCGCCCGGCGAGGTGTACGTCTCGCCCCGGCTGCGCGAAGTCCTGGCCGCCGAACCCGGCCTCACGGGGCTCCTGCCCGGACGTGTCACCGGGACCATCGGGGCGGCCGGGCTCGCCGGGCCCGACGAGCTGTACGCCTACCTCGGGCAGACCCGGGCAGGGATTCCGCGCGACGCACGCCCGTTGGCCTCCTTCGGGTCCTCGCACTCCCCGTCCCCCGCCGTGGACGCCTCCACCCTCGACGTCCTGCGCTTCACCCTGGCCTGCCTGGTCCTGCTGCCGCTCGCCGTGTTCCTGTCCGTGTGCGCGCGGCTGTCCGCCGAGTCGCGGTCCCGCAGGCTCGCCTCGCTGCGGCTGCTCGGCCTCAGCATCAAGGGAACCCTGCGCGTCAACGCGGTCGAAACCGTCGCCGCCGCGCTCCTCGGCGCACTGCTCGGAATCGGCGCGTACCTCCTCGTCAACGAGGTCGTGGCCCGCGTCGGCCTGCCCGGGCTCCGGTGGTACGCGGCCGACGGCCGCCCCGCCGCCCCGACCCTGACCGCATGCCTGCTCGGCTGCCCCGCCCTGGCCTGGTTCGTCGGGCGGCACCATGCCCGGGAGGCCGCCCTCTCGCCGCTCAGCGTCCGGCGCAGCGCGCAGCGCACACCGCCGCGTCCGTACGGGCTGCTCCTGCTGCTGCCGGGCCTCGGCGTCATCACCGGCTACTGCGTCCTCGGCGCTCTGGGGCGCACCCCCGCCGAGGGCCCCGCCGACGCCGTACTCGTTCCGGCGGCGGTCCTGCTGACCGGCGCCGGGCTCGTCCTCTCGCTCGGCCCCATCACCTCCTGGCTGGCCCGCCGCATCGCCGGACGCACCCAATCACTCCCACTCACCCTCGCCATGCGCCGCAACGAGGTCGAGCCCGGCAGCTCCCTGCGCGTCGTCACCGGTCTGGTCCTCCTCGTGTACGCCGCCTCGCTCACCCAGGGCGTACTCGTCGAGCTCAGCCAGATCAGCCGGCCGACCTCCCCCACCCAGGAGTACCGGGTCACACTCGGCGACGTGACCCCGGAGCAGCGCGCCCGCATGGCCCGGGTGGACGGCGTACGCGCGCAGGCCCTGACCGCCGAGTCCTGGATTCCCGACCTGAGCAACCCCGCGCCCCGCATCAACGCCGTCGTCGCCACCTGCGCGCAACTCGCCGCCTTCGCCGACCTGGCCCCCGGCTGCGTCGACGGAAGGGTCCAGCGCCTGACCGACCCCGACACCTCCGAAAACCTCGACGCGCGCCCCGGAGCTGCCTTCCCCTTCCTCCTCCGGCCGTCGGCAGGGCCCTCCCCGGCCCGTGCCGAGAAGCTCTCCCTCACCCTCCCGCACGACCGCCTCACCCTTCACGCCCGCCAGCCCTCGGCGCTCACCAGTGCGGACGTACGCATTCCGCCCTCGCTGCTGCCCGCCGGCACACTCCCCGCGAAGGGCGACCTCCTCGTCGTCACCGGCTCCGAACCCACGTCCGTGCGCACCGCGCTCAACGGCATCGGCACCCTCGCCCCCACCGCCGACGTCGAGGCCGTCGGCGTCAACGTCGAGGCCCTGCAACAGATCACCGTCATCAAGAGCCTCCTCGCCTCCGGCATGGTCCTCGGCCTCGTCATCGGCGTCGCCGCCTTCGTCGTGTCCGTCGCGGACCGCGCCATGGAACGCCGGGGGCAGGTCACCGCCCTCGCGCTGCTGGGCGCCCGCCCGGCCACCCTGCGCACCGTCCAGTGCGTGCAGGTCCTGCTCCCCCTCGGCATCGGTCTCGCCGCCGCGCTCGTCGCCGGGCGGCTCGCCGAGTCCAGCTACCTCATCACCGGCGGCGGCGACGTCTTCTGGGACGCGGACGGACTTCCGCTCCTCCTCGCGAGCGCGCTGGGGGTGCTGGTGGTCGCGGGGCTCGCGGCTCTCCCGCTCGTACGGCGCCACGTCGACCCGGAGCACATCGGGCGGGACTGACCGGGCTGACCGGGCGCCGGGTGATGGGTGACGGGTGACGGGTGACGGTCTCGTCCTTGTCCGTGCGGGCGAGGGCTTCCAGGACACGGCGCTCGGTGTCCGAGAGGAGGTGGGAGGCCCGCGCCGTCGGCCGGGGAGGAGCGCCCTCGGCAGGGGGGGGTAGCACCACCCCGGATCGGGCAGGCGGCCCCATGTCCTCCGGCCCGGGGATTCGGGATCGTGGTCCTTGTCAACGAACACGTTGCGAACCGTCCCCTCCGCGATGAATTTCGAGGCCCGGCATGACCGCGTACGCCACCGCCCCCGTCTCCTCCCGCACCACCTCCGGTGACGCTCACGAGCTCGAGTTCCTGCGGGCCCCGTTCGCCGGTTCCACCTTCCGCGAGATCGGGTACACGATCACCTCGCTGCCGGTGGCGGTCGTCGGGTTCGTGTTCAGCGTCGCGCTGTTCTCGGCGGGGGCCGGGCTCGCCGTCACCGTTCTCGGGCTGCCGCTGCTGGCCGTGCTGCTCACCGGGGCGCGCGGGCTCGGGGCCGCCGAGCGCGTGCGGGCGCGGCACGGACTGGGGATCGACGTGGCGGGCCCGGCTCCGGTCGTGGCGGAGCGGGACGGGCTCTGGGGCGCGACGCGGGCCCGGCTCACGGACGCCGCCGGGTGGAAGGCGCTGCTGTTCCAGGTGGTGATGTTCCCGTACCGCGTCGTCAGCTTCGTGGTGGCGACGACGTTCCTGGTGACCGGGTGGGTCGTGACGCTGCTGCCCGCGTACAACTGGGTCTTCGGGAAGTACATCGAGGGGTGGGAGGGGTACCGGGTGTACGACTACACCTCCGGCGGCATCCGGCACACGTACGACATCACCTCGCCGATCCAGCTCGCGGCGGCCTCCCTGGTCGGCTTCGCGATCGTGTTCCTGACGCCGAAGGTCGTGCGGGTGCTGACGAACGTCGACCGGGCGGCGGTGCGGGGCCTGCTCGGGAAGTGAGGGCGGAAGAGCCCCTGGCCGGGCGGGTGGACGAAGGGAGGGGCGGGGGGCCGCACGGCTCCCCGCCCCTCCGGTACCGCTCAGGCCCTCCGGGCCGTCACGCTCAGGCCTCCTGGCCCGCCTTCCTGCGTCGTACGACGAACATCGCGCCCGCGCCGAGCACGACCGCCGCGCCCGCCGCGAGGGCGACCTGCGGGGTGCCGGCGGAGCCGGTCGCGGCGAGGTTGCCCGCGTCCGTGGTGACCGGGGTGGCGCTCGCGCCGCCCTGCGGGACCGGGACGTTGGCGGGGTTCGCGACCTTGCCGGGCTTGGCGTCCGGGACCTTGCCGGGGTCGCTGCCCGCGGTGAGGATCGAGAACGTGTACTCCGTCAGGTCGTTGCCGCCGCAGGAGCCGTCCTCGTTGGCGTAGTCACCGGCGGCGAAGGCGATGCCGTCGGCGGCCGGGGCCTTCTTGTCGACCGTCAGGCGCAGCTTCAGGTCGGCGGACTTCCCGGCGTCCAGGTTGGTGACGGTCCCCGCGTACTCGGCCTCCTTGACGTCCTTCCAGTCGTCGGAGCCCGCGCCGGCGGCCTGGAGGCGCAGCAGCTTGCTGATGTCGTCGAAGTTCTTGTTGTCGTGGCCGTAGACCACGGCGAACGGCTTGATCTCGTCGACCTTCTTGCCGGTGCCGTTGGTGACGCGCAGCGTGAAGTTCACCGTCGTACCGGCGACGACCTTGCCGGGCAGCCCGACCAGCGTGGTGCGCAGCTCGGGGCCGACCTTGCACTCGTCGTCGACGGGCGGCTTGGTCGGGTCCACCGGCGGCTTCGTGGGATCGACCGGCGGCTTGGTGGGGTCGACGGGGGGCTTGGTCGGATCCACCGGGGGCTTGGTCGGGTCCGGCTTGCCCGCCGCGGCCTCGGCGTCCTTGTACGCCTTGGCCGCGTCGTCGTACACCTTCTTCGCGCTTTCCGCCGCGATGGCCGCCTCGGCGGCCTTCGTCTTGGCGTCCATGTAGCCCTTGAAGAGGTTGCCCTCGGTGAACGAGAGGGTCCTGTCGGCGTCCGACTTGGCCGTGACGGCGAGCTTGTGCTTGTCGTCCGCCGCCTTGACGGCTTCCTTCGCCTTGGTGACCTCCGCCTCGGGGGCGTCCTTGGGCAGGTTGGCGAGGGCCTCCTCGGCCTTCGTCAGCTCCGCCTTGGCCGCGGTCAGCGCGGCGCCCGCCACCTCGGCCGCCTTCTTGGCCTCGGCGATCGGCTTGCGGGCGGGGCTGTCGGGGTTCAGGTACTCGTCGGCGTACTTCTGCGCCGCCGCGGCCTTGGCGGCGGCGGTGTCGTACGCCGTCTTCGCCTCGTCCATGACCTTCTTGAGCTTCTCCAGCTCGGCCGGGGTCGGCTTCGGCTTCGCGTCCTGCGCCTGGCCGGCCGCCGGCGGGGCGTCGGCGGCGAACGCGGGGGCGACGGACAGGAGCAGTGCGGGGGTGGTGACGGCGGCGACGACGGCCGTCGCGAGCATGCGGCGTATCTTCACGCGGGCCCTTTTCTGGGAAGGGGTCTCCGGTTCGGAGAGACCTCGGAACGAGGAAAGGCGAGGAAAGAGGTGGGGCGCCGCTGCGGAGTGCTGCCTCACGCGGGCGGCGGCCCCGTGATCGTACGACCGGAGAGCGGGTGGGAGAAGGAGAAATCCACACCCCGCCGGGCCGTCGGCCGACTGCCGCTCGCACGAACACGGGCATTCGCGACAGTTGCCCACGGGGCGTGTGTTTTCTCTGTGGGGTGTTTCACAGGGACGCGTGCGCGGGCACGTCAGAGCGCGAGCGCGGCTGCTCCAGAGCGCGTGCGCGGGCGCTTCAGAGCGCGTGCGGCGGCCCCAACGACCGTACCCGAGGCCGCACATGAGTGCGTGCCCGTGCCCGTACGATCCTGAACGCGGCCGCCGCCAGCAGCGCTCCCAGCACCGGTGCCAGCACGTACGCGGCCAGGTGCGCGGTCTGCCCCGACCACAGTGCGGGGCCGAACTGCCGGGCCGGGTTGACCGAGCCCCCGGTGACCGGGCCGAGCCCGACGATCGCCGCCGCCACGGACCCGCCCATCAGCACCGGCAGCGCGCGGGCGAGGCGGGGGGCGATCAGCGCGTACGCCGCGAGCAGCGTCATCGCGGCCATCGCGGCCGCCTCCAGCACCAGCACGGCCGTCCCGCTCCAGGCCTCCCCCGGCGCCACCGCCGCCGTGTCGGCCATCGGGCCCCACACCGCGCGGCCGAGCCCCGTGCCCAGCGCCGAGCCCGTCAGTTGCGCCGCGACGAAGGGCAGCACCGCCCGGCCGGGGAACTCCCGCAGCGCCCACAGGCCGACGGTGACCGCCGGGTTGAGGTGCCCGGCGGTGAAGCGCCGCGCGGGGGGTGACATCACGAGGGCGATGGCCGCGCCGACCGCGAGGGCCACCCCGGCGAGGCGGAGGGTGGGGTCCGGGACGGCGGCGACCGCCGGGGAGTCCGGGGCGAGGAGCCACCGTACGACGGTCGAGACGAGGAGGAGCAGGGCGGCCGTGAGAATCAACTCCGCGGCCGCTTCGCGGAGTTGTCGTCTCACTCCGCACTCTCCGCGGGCGCGGGAGCGGACGCGGGACCGGGCATGGGCGTAGGCGTGGGCATGGGCGCGGGGCCGGGGACGGTCATGGCGGGGCCTTTCCGGGGGGTGTGCGTCAGGCGTGCGCTCCCGTGGCTCTCAACCGGACTGCCATCCGCTTGAGTTGACGTCGCTGACGTTAAGCGGATGGTTATCCGGTTGGCAAGAGGTGGTGGGGAAGAAGTGGATAGCTGTCCGTTTCGGGTACGCTCCCGGCCATGAGCGAGCCCGAGAGCGCCCCCGCCCAGCCGCCGCCCCCGCCCTCGTCCCCCGCCCCGGCCGGCCCCTCCGGCATCAGTGCCCCCGTCGTCCCGCCGCCGATGGGCCGGGCCGCACTGCCGCTCGCGGAGGGGCCGCCGCCGGAACGCGCCGACGCCGCCCGCAACCGGCGCCGCATCCTGGACGCCGCCGCGCGGATCGTCGCCGACAAGGGCGCCGCCGCCCTCACCATGAACGCGGTCGCGCACGCCAGCGGCATCGGGGTCGGCACCGTCTACCGGCGGTTCGGCGACGTGCAGAACCTCCTGTACGCCCTCCTGGACGACCGGGAACAGCGGTTCCAGGAGGCGTTCATCAGCGGGCCGCCCCCGCTGGGCCCGGACGCGCTGCCCGCCCCGCCGACGCCGCCCGCGGTACGGCTGCGGGCGTTCCTGCACGCGCTGGCGGACCGCACCGCCGAGCAGCAGGAGCTGCTGCTGGCCGCCGAGAGCGCGTCGCCGCAGGGCCGCTACCACGGCGCTCCGTACCTGACGCTGCACACCCACGTCGCGATGCTGATCGGCCAGATCAAGCCACACGCCAACGCCGCCCTGGTGGCCCATCTGCTGCTCGCCACGCTCTCGC
This sequence comes from Streptomyces sp. NPDC088745, assembly GCF_044751045.1. Classification (NCBI taxonomy): domain Bacteria; kingdom Bacillati; phylum Actinomycetota; class Actinomycetes; order Kitasatosporales; family Streptomycetaceae; genus Streptomyces; species Streptomyces sp. NPDC088745. The sequence continues at coordinate 919,711 of NZ_JBIVLB010000001.1, read as the reverse complement.
CGAGCGCCGTCCAACACCTGCGCACGACCCGCGGCGCGACGGCGGACCAGATCAAGGAGGGCCTCAACCAGCTCCTCTCGCTGCACCTGACGGACTGACGCCCCGGACCGGTGCGCGGCCCAACTGGTGGCACACGCACCCGGGGTGACGCAAGAGCGCCATTCAGCCGTCGTCGCGCGCGTCCCGGCACCCCCGTCCGCACACTCGGGCACGTGAGTATTCGGAAAAGCATTCCCAGACGCCCCCGGAATCGCTAACTTCCCCTCACATTTGTTCGCACCGAGAGGACTTCTGTGAACGCTTCATCCCGCAGTCGCAGATCCATGGCCGCGCTGGCGTCCCTGGCGATCGCCACCCCGCTCCTGCTCGCCGCCGCCACCCCGGCGACCGCGCAGCGCGCCGCCGCCGACCCGGCGAAGGAGGCCGCCAAGCTGGCCAAGAAGCTGGTGGCGGACTCGTCCGGGCCGGGCGCGTTCCAGCACCTCAAGCAGTTCCAGGCGATAGCGGACTCCGCGGGCGGCAACCGCGCCGCAGGTTCGCTGGGCCACGACGCCTCCGGCGCGTACGTGTACAGCCTGCTGAAGAACGCCGGGTACGACGTCCACTACGAGAAGTTCGACTTCGTCTCGATCACCACGCAGGCCGAGGCCCTCAAGGTCACCTCGCCGACGCAGCGCGACGTGAAGATCATCGCGATGTCGTACACGAAGTCGACTCCGGTCGGTGGCTTGAACGCGACCCTCGCGGCCGTGCCGGTCGACGACACCACGGGTTGCGAGATCGGCGACTACGCGGCCGGATTCACCGGCAAGATCGCCCTGATCAAGCGCGGCGGCTGCCCCTTCGCGCAGAAGCAGGCGATCGCCGCCGAGGCGGGCGCGGCCGCCGCGATCATCTACAACAACGTTCCGGGCGACCTCAACGGCACCCTGAACAGCGCCGCCGAGGGCAAGCTCCCCACCGGCGGCATCACCCAGGCCGAGGGCGAGGCGCTGGCCGCCGAGATCGCCAAGGGCCCGGTCAAGGTCAACCTGGAGATCCGCCAGCTCCAGCAGAACAAGACCACGCGCAACGTCATCGCGGAGACCAAGGGCGGCAACGCCGACAAGACCGTGATGCTCGGCGCCCACCTGGACTCGGTCGCCGAGGGCCCCGGCATCAACGACAACGCCTCGGGCTCGGCCGGCCTCATCGAGGTCGCCCTGAAGCTCGCCAAGGCCACCAAGAACGGCAAGCAGCCCGCCAACAAGGTGCGCTTCGCCTGGTGGTCCGCGGAGGAGCTGGGTCTGCTCGGCGCCGAGGACTACGTCGCCAAGCTGACCCCGGAGCAGAAGGCGAAGATCAAGCTCTACCTCAACTTCGACATGATCGCCTCGCCGAACTTCGGCCAGTTCGTCTACGACGGCGACAACTCGGACGGCGTCGGCGAGGGTCCGGGCCCGGAGGGCTCCGCCCAGCTCGAGAAGGGCATCAACGACTTCCTCGACAGCAAGAACTTCCCGCACGAGGGCACCGACTTCAGCGGTCGCTCGGACTACGGCCCCTTCATCGAGGTCGGCATCCCGTCGGGCGGCACCTTCACGGGCGCCGAGGGCATCAAGACCCCGGCGCAGGCAGCCAAGTTCGGCGGTACGGCGGGCGTCGCGTACGACAAGTGCTACCACGCGAAGTGCGACGACATCACCAACATCAACGACAAGGCGCTCGACATCAACGTCGACGTGATCGCGAACGCGGTCGGCACGTACGCCCATGACCTGAGCTCGCTCAGCAAGCCGGTCGTCTCGAAGCCGACCACGGGCGGCGACAGCGGCAGCGGTGGGCACAGCGGCCACGACCACGACGGTGTGAGCAGCTAGCACGCCGGCGGTGCGCGGTGGGGCACGGGCGGGCAACCGCCGGTGCCCCACCGTTGTTTCACGTGAAACATGCGTTGCCGAACGCGGCGACGGGGCGGGTCAGAGGGCCAATGGGCCGCCGTGCGCCGCCACCGCGTCCCGGACCGCCCCGATGTACGCCTCGGAGCGCGCGTTCGTTCCGCCCGTGCGCCACACCAGGGCCACCTCGCTGTCCGGTACGTCGGTGAGCGGGACGTACGCCAGGTCCGGGCGGGCGTAGTACGTCGCCATGGACGCGTCGACCGGTGAGACCCCCTGGCAGGCGGCGATCATCGACAGCATCTCCTGGAACGTGGACACGTCCTGCCCGCGCTCCAGGACCGCCCCACCGGCGGTACGACGGGGCACCTGCGCGTCCCACCAGTAGGCCGGAGCTCCTCCCGTCACACCGAAGAAGCGCTCCCCGGCGGCGTCCTCCAGGGAGACCGAGTCCCGGTGGGCCAGCGGGTGGTGGCAGGGGACGGCCAGCACCCGGGGCTCGGACACGACCGTCGGGCCGACGGTGAGGTCCGGCTCCTCCACCGGGAGCCGCGTGAACAGCACGTCGACCTCGCCCGCACGCAAGGGGCCGAGCGGGTCGGCGAACTGCACCTCGCGCAGACGCACCTCGCAGCCGGGCGCCCGCTCGCGGAAGGTGCGCTGGATGTCCCGGGTGAGCTGCCCCGCACCGGAGCCGAGGAAGCCGACGGCGAGGACTCCGTCGACACCGCGCGCGGCGGCCTTCGCGCGGTGCAGCACCGCGGCCAACTCGGCGTGCAGCGGCGCCAGTTCGGTGTGCAGTTGACGGCCGAGCGGGGTCAGGGCGACCCTGCGGCTGGTGCGGTCGAAGAGCGGGGCGCCGATGGTGCGCTCCAGGCGCTTGAGGACCTGGCTGACACGGGCCTGGGAGACGCGCAGCTTCTCGGCGGTGCGGCCGAAGTGGAGTTCGTCGGCGAGGGCCAGGAAGATCTCGGCCTCGTGCCGTTCCATCACCGGTGATCGCCTCCAGGCAGGGTCGTCGCTCTTCCCCGTCGAGCTGGATCGATTGTGCTGGGTTATCGATCGTTGCACGGATCGGCGTTGTTCGGGGCGGGACCGCGGAGGATCTTTGAGGAGTCCGGTCCGGACATCACCCACCGACCGACTCCCCTGGAGCCAGCCATGCCTTCACGTGCCCGCAGGACCGCGCTCGCCGCCGCCGTCGCCCTCGCGCTGAGCGCCGGAACGACGGCCGTCGCGCTGGACCGTACGCACTCCGCTCCCGCGACCGCGCCCTCGCCCGCGGCGACCGGGAAGTGGTCCGCCGCGTGGGCCGCCTCTCCGCAGCGCCCTTCCGTCAGCTTCAAGCCCAACTGGTCGGAGGCCGGTTTCGACGACCACACCGTCCGCCAGGTCGTCCGCGTCACCGCGGGCGGCACACAGGCCCGCATCCGCCTGTCCAACGCGTACGGAACCTCCCCGCTGCGGGTGGAGCGCGCCACGGTCGCCCGTACGGACAAGGGCGCGGCGGTCAGAGCGGGCACGGTCCGGGACCTCACCTTCGCCGGCGGGAGGTCGGTGTCCGTCCCGGCGGGCGGGCAGCTCTCCAGCGACCCCGCCGGGCTGCGGCTCACGGCGGGCGACCAGGTGACCGTCACCCTCCACCTCAAGCGGACGACCGGCCCCGCGACCTTCCACGCCCAGTCCTTCACGGACTCCTACCGGGCGGAGGGGGACCACGCGTCCGACGCCTCGGCCGCCGCGTTCACGGAGTCCACCGAGTCCTGGTACTACCTGTCGGGAGTCGACGCGGGGGTCCCGGGCACGGGCAAGGACGCGGGTACGGGCACGCCCGCCGGCCCGGGCTCCGACTCCCGCACCCGGCAGCGGGACGGCATCGTCCTCTTCGGCGACTCCATCACCGACGGCTTCGCCTCCACCCCGAACGCCGACCGCCGCTACTCCGACGCCCTCGCCGCCCGTCTGAAGTCCCTGGGCAAGCCCCGCCCGGTCCTCAACGCCGGCATCGGCGGCAACCTCGTCCTCAACGACTCCGCCTGGTTCGGCGAGCGGGCGACGAACCGCTTCTCGCGCGACGCCCTCGACCTGCCGGGCGTCGGTACGGTCGTCGTCCTCCAAGGCGTCAACGACATCGGCTTCCAGGAGACGGACCACCCGCTCTACAAGCCCGCACCGGACATCACCGGCCGCGACCTCATCAACGGGCACAAGGAGCTGATCCGTCAGGCCCGCGCGAAGGGCGTCCGCGTCGTCGGGGCGACGCTGCTCCCGCTCGGCGGCTCCGACCACTACGGCAAGCGGGCGGCAGCGGCGAGCGACGAGTTCAACGCGTGGGTCCGCACCTCGGGCGCGTACGACGCGTACGTCGACTTCGACAGGGCGCTCGCCGACCCGGCCGACCCGGAGCGCCTGCGTCCCGCCTTCGACAGCGGCGACCACCTGCACCCCAACGACGCCGGCTACCGCGCGATGGCCGAGGCCCTCGCCCCCGCCGTGCTGTGAGCCCCCGGCCGGCGGTCACGCCACCGCCGCCGCCGACCTCGCGGGGCACAGGTCGAAGTGGCTGATCCGGCAGGTGTCCGTCGGTATCGAGGAGCCCAGGTTGACGGCCGTCCCGTCGCCCGCGATCCGCCACCGCTTCCCGGCGGGCACGGACCCCACGACCCGCTCGCCCGGCTCGATGAGGATCCACTTCCCACGCACCGTCCGGTGCCACTCGGCCGCCGCCCCGCACCGCTTGCAGAACGTCCCGCCGGACGTACGCGGATCGGGCACGGCCCGCAACTGGCGGGCGGCCGAACCCAGTTCGATCGCCGCGTTCGCCAGCACCTCCGCGAGGACCACGGGCTCCCGCCCGCCGCTCCCCTTCTCGCAGGCCGCGCACACCGCGCGTCCCAGCACCGGGCGCCACCTGCCCTGCGGCCCGCCGCACGCCTCACAACCGTACGAACTGATCATGACCCCCACCCGCAAACCACGTCGATTGCAGCTGACGTGAAGAATGCTTCCACAGGGGTCTGACAATCAGTCCTGGCAATGGCATCGCCGCAGTTCAGCCCCCTCTGGAGAGGGCCAGGACCAGGCCCGGCCGCGGGATCAGCCCCGTTCGACCTCCGTCCACCACTCCCGGCCCAGCAGGGCCGCGAACAGTGGTGTGCGCATGTTCACCAGGGCCCGGAAGGCTCCCGCGCTGCGGCCCGGACCCCGGACCTGGGACGCGTGGGCGGCCAGGGCGGCCTGCTTGTGCGAGGCGTACCGGCGGGCGTCGACGGCGTGGGTGATCCGTGCGCGGGGCGTGTGCTCGACGCGCAGCAGCGCCGTACGGAAGGTCCGTGAGCCGCGCAGGAGGGCCAGAGGGGACGTCAGGAGGGAGGTGAGGCGGAGGAGACGGATGGGGGCGGTGAGGGGAATGGCGGCAGTCAAGGTGCGGACGCCGCCCGCCCGCCGGGCCGCGCGCAGGGCGACCTCGTGGGCGTGGACGTGGTCGCGGTGTCCGTAGCCGCCGCCCGCGTCGTGGGTGAGGAGCAGGTCCGCCCGCTCCTCCCGGAGGATCGCGGCCAGCTTCTCCGCCGCCTCCTCGTGCGGAGCCCGTACGAAGCGCCGCCGGTCCGGCGGGTCCGGGTACAGGTCCTTGCCGTGGCCGCTGTCGGCGTAGCCCAGGGTGGTCACCCGGGCCGCTCCCAACGCCGCTCCGGAGGAAGCGAGTTCCCGCAGGCGCACCTGGTCCTCCCGTACCGGACCCATCTCGCCGTCCGTCGCGGACACCAGCACCACCCGGTGCCCCTCCGCCGCCGCGCGGGCCAGGGTGCCGCCCGCGTGCAGGACCTCGTCGTCGGGGTGGGCGAAGAACGCGATGAGTGTGGGCACGCCACCCATCCTCGCAAAGCCCGTCTAGGGTCGGTGGCACCTGCCCTCGCACCTCACCCCCGGAGCGGAAACCATGGCGGACCAGGCCGAGTTCGAACAGCATCGTGCGCATCTGCACGCCGTCGCCTACCGCATCACCGGGTCCGTCGCCGACGCCGACGACGCGGTGCAGGAGGCCTGGCTGCGGTGGAACGCGGTCGAGGACGGCACGGCCGGCAATCCGCGTGCGTACCTGACGACGACGGTCAGCCGTCTCTGTTACGACCAACTGACCTCCGCCCGGGCCCGCCGGGAGCGGTACGTGGGCCCGTGGCTCCCGGAGCCGCTGGTCACCGCGCCGGCGGAGGAGGGCCCTGCGGAGCGGGTCGCGCTGGACGAGTCGGTGAGCACGGCCATGCTGACCGTGCTGGAGAGCCTGACGCCGGCGGAACGGGTGGCGTTCGTGCTGCACGACGTGTTCGGGGTGCCGTTCCCGGAGATCGCCCAGGCGCTGGACAAGTCGCCCGCCGCCGTACGGCAGTCCGCGTCGACGGCGCGCAAGCACGTACGGGAGGCCAGGCCGCGGCAGCGGGTCGGGCGGGACGAGCACCGACGGGCGGTGGAGACCTTCCTCGCCGCGATCACCGGCAGCGGCGACCTCGACGCGCTCCTGCGCGTCCTCGCCCCGCAGGTGGTCTGGCGTTCCGACGGCGGCGGCGTCGTCAGCGCGGCACGGCGGCCGGTCAGGGGCGCGGCGAAGGTGGCGGCGCTCGCGCAGGGGATCTACCGGTTCTTCGACCCGGCGAGCATGCGGATTCTGCGGTACGACGTGAACGGCGCGCCGGGACTGGTGCTGGACGCGCGGGCGGTCGGGTACCACGGCACGCTGTCGTTCACGATCGGGGAGGACGGGCTGATCAGCGGGATCGACGTGGTCCTGAACCCCGAGAAGCTGGGGCATCTGGACTTCGACGCGCTGTAGGGGCGTTCCGGGGGCCGGGTCCGGGGAGCCGTGGGCCGAGGCCGAGGCCGGGGTCGGAGCTGGAGCCGGGGTCACGGTTGGGGCCGGGCCCCGGGCGGAGGCCCGGCCTTCTCGTTCCGGCCCCGGCCCCCGGTCCTTGGCCCTTGGTCGGACCCGGGCCGGTACGAGAGTCCTCCCCCGGCAGAAGCCGGCCGCGCCCCACCCGGCCCAGCGCCCTCCCGCCGACAAACGGCCGGAAGCCCGTGTGGCCCACACGACCTCACACTTTCCGCCTCCGCGTCGTCCCCCGGGCATGAACACTCACCGCACCCCCCGCACCCTCGTCATCGGAGCCGGCTACTCCGGGCTCATGGCCGCCCTGCGCTTGGCCCCGCACGTCCCCGTCACCCTCGTCGACCCCGTCGGCCACCTCACCGAGCGCATCCGGCTGCACGAGGTCGCCGCCGGGCGGCCCGAGGCCGAGGTCGTGCACCCGCTCCGGCGCTTCCTGCGGCACACCCGCATCACCCATCACACCGCCCGCGCGACCGACCTCGACCCGGCCGCCCGCACCGTCACCCTCGACACCGGGCTGGTCCTGCCGTACGACCGTCTCGTGTACGCCCTCGGCAGCACCACCCGCCTCCCCGCCGCCCACACCGAGCGCCTCTTCACCGCCGAGTCCGCCCCCGCCCTGCACAAACGCCTCCTCGACGGGCCCGGCCGCCTCGCCGTCGTCGGCGGCGGCCTCACCGGCATCGAGACGGCCGCCGAGATCGCCGAGCGGTGCGGCCGCGACTGGCAGGTGCGGCTCCTCACCTCCGGCGGCCTCGCCCCCGGCGTCAGCGCCAAGGGCCGCACCCATCTGCACGCGACGCTCGCCGCCCTCGGCGTACGGGTGACGGAGGGCGCCCGCGTCGACGACCCGGACGCCGTGGACGCCGACGTCGTCGTCTGGTCGGCGTCGATGGTCCCCGGCACCGCGCTCGCCGCCCGCGCCGGCCTCGCCCTCAACTCCCTCGGCCGCATCGACGTCGACGCCTCCCGGCGCAGCGTCTCGCACCCGGAGATCTACGTGCCGGGCGACGCGGGCGGCACCCAGCGGATGTCCTGCCAGGCCGCCCTGCCCACCGGCTCACGGGTCGCGTCCTCGATCCTCGCGGAGGCGCGCGGCAAGGCCCCGGACGCCCGCCCGGTCGCGTTCGTCCTCCAGTGCGTCAGCCTCGGCCGCGCCGACGGCCTCGTCCAGTCCGTACGTTCCGACGACTCGCCCCGCGAACTCACCCTCACCGGCAAGCCCGCCGCCTTCGTCAAGGAGCAGATCTGCCGCAGCACCGTCCGCGCCCTGGCCCTGGCCTCCCGCAGGCCCGGCGCGCTCCCGGCGGTCCCCGGGCTGGGCTGAGGCGCGGCGCGGAAGGAGCGCCGGGCCCCGGGAACGCAGGGCACGTACGCACAAAGGAGGACGCCTCTCCCACCTGCGTCGGAGACCGAAGTCGCCGCGTTCCCACCCATCGGGTGATGCCCGGCGCTTCCCCGGTTCACTAGGCTCGAAACATGAACCGGGCACGACCGGCCCGCCGACGGGGGAGCCACGCATGAGCCACAACGAACCAGCCGCAGCAACCGTGTTGGGATACTCCCGCACCCGCCTCCTGCGCATCCTCGTCGGCTTTCCGGCCGCCGGCCTCGGCATCGGCTTCCTGCTGCCGCCGGTGGCCCGCTGGGTCGACGGCTCGGCGACGGGTCCGCTGCGCCGCGTCGCCGCCGCGCTCGGCGGCCTGGACCAGCCCTGGCAGATCGCGCTGTGCGCACTGGCCGCCACCGCGTTCGGGCTGCTCGCGGCGTACGTCGCCGTCGCCGACGCGACCCGGCTGACCGTGACCGAGGACGCACTGGTCCTCGCGCCGCGCGACGGCAGGAAGGCCACGACGCTAGCCCGGGCCGACGTGGCGGCCGTGTACCTGGACCGCCGGGACCTCGTGGTGCTCGACGCCGCCGGGCGGGAACTGGCGCGCGGCCCGCGTCAGGCCTCGCGGCACGCGCTGAGCACGGCGCTCCTGGCGCACGGCCACCCCTGGCGGGACGAGGCCCCGGCCACGCCGCAGCCGGCCGCAGCCACCGCCCTCACCGCCCCGCTGGCCGCCCCCTCACTCACGTCGCGATAGGCGCCGACGCAGCCGACACCGGACGGCCCTCCTCCGTTCCCCTCGTCACACCCCCCGCAGCCCCTCCTCCCGGACCCACCCCGCCACCCGCTCCTCGAACGCCCGCGCCGCCGCGCTCCGGTACGCCGAGTCCCGGCGCAGCAGCGCCGCCGTCCGCGCGGGCAGCGCGGGTTCGACCGGCACCCGCCGCAGCCGGCCGTCGCCCGCCGCGATGGGGTCCGGCAGCACGGTCGCCAGGCCGCCCCGCCCGACGACCTCCACCAGCACGCCGAGCGAGTTCGCCTCGACCGCGATGCCGGGCCGCACGCCCTCCCGCTCGAAGTAGGCATCGATGTGGCGCCGGGTCGCGAAGTCACCGCTGAGCAGCGCGAGCTGCCGCCCCGACAGCGATGTCAGCGGCACGGGACCACTCCCCGCGTCCCGCTCCGCGTACGGATGCCCCGGTCCGACCACGAGCCCCAACGTCTCCTCGAACAACGGCGTCACCACGATCCCCGGCGCGTGCCCGCCGGCAGCCCCCTCCCCCGCCACGCGCTCGCCCGTGAAGGCGATTCCCACGTCGACCCGGTCGTCGAGGAGTTCGGCCTCGATGCGCGCCTGCGTCATCTCCCGCACGTCGAGCGTGATCCCCGGGTGACGGGCGTGGAAGTCCGCGACCAGCCGCCCCACCAGGTACGTCGCGAACGTCGGCGTCATCGCGACCCGCAGCGCCCCCCGCGAGAGGTCCCCCACGTCCAGCACCGCCCGCTCGCCGGCCGCCAGGTCCCGCAGCGCCCGGCGCGCGTACGCCGCGTACGCCTCACCCGCGTCGGTGAGCCGCACCGACCGCCCGGAACGGTCGAGCAACTGCACCTTCAACGCCCGTTCCAACTGCTTGACCTGCTGCGAGAGCGTCGGCTGCGAGATGTGCAGGGCCTCGGCGGCGCGCGTGAAGTTCGCGTGCTCGGCGACGGCGAGGAGATAGCGGAGGTGACGGAGTTCCAGAGCCATGACCTCGACTATAGATGCGACCTATCACTGACAGCGGCAACAGCTCTTGGACTCTATAGAGCCAGCTCATGCATGGTGGAGCACGTCGGACGAACAGCCCGGCGAACCGGGCGAGAGCCCCCGTCAGCCGCAAGGCCGCAAGGAGTGGTCCCATGCCGGAGATCGCAGCAGGATTCGAGGCCGGAGTCGAGCGCTTCCGGCGCGAGGCCTTCCCGCCCAGAGCCGAGCTCTTCCGGCGGCTGGCCACCACCCACACGCCGAACGCCCTGTTCATCGGCTGCTCGGACGCCCGGGTCGTCCCCGAACTGATCACCCAGCGCGAACCGGGCGAGCTGTTCGTCATCCGTACGGCGGGAAACCTCGTCCCGGCGTACGGGCAGGGCGCGGACGGCATCGCCGCCAGCATCGAGTACGCGGTGAACGCCCTCGGGGTCGCCGACATCGTCGTCTGCGGCCACTCCGCCTGCGGCGCGATGACCGCGCTGGCCTCCGGCACGGACATGTCGTCCCTGCCCGCCACGGCCGACTGGCTGCGGCACGCGGACTCCTCGCAGGCGCTGCTGGACGCCTTCCAGCAGGGCGAGGAGCGGATCGCCGCCCTCATCCGGTTCAACGTGGCCACGCAGCTCACCCACCTGCGCACCCACCCCTCGGTGGCGCGCGCCCTGGCCCGCGACGCACTCACCCTGCACGGCTGGGTCTACGACATCGGCTCCGGCCGCGTCGAAGCCCTCGACACGGCTGCGGGAGCACCGGCCCGACAGGCCGCCTGACCCCACGGACCCCTCCCCCCCCACGAGAACCGACTCCCCCCACCCACGAAAGCAGGACCTCCTCCATGACCACCCTCCACGCCCAGGCCGACCAGAACTCCCGTCAGCAGCTCACCGTCGCGGCCATCGAGGCCAAGACCCGCCGTGACCTGTCCTGGAAGGAGATCGCCGAGCCGACCGGCCTGTCCGTCGCCTTCGTGACGGCCGCCCTCCTCGGCCAGCACCCGCTGCCCGCCGACGCCGCCCGCACGGTCGCCGACCTGCTCGGCCTGGACGACGCGGCCGTACGCCTCCTCCAGACCGTCCCGATGCGCGGCAGCATCGTCGGCAACGGCGGCATCCCCACGGACCCGACCATCTACCGCTTCTACGAAATGCTCCAGGTGTACGGGACCACGCTGAAGGCCCTGGTGCACGAGGAGTTCGGGGACGGCATCATCTCGGCGATCAACTTCAGGCTGGACGTGCAGAAGGTCGCGGACCCCGAGGGCGGCGAGCGGGCCGTCATCACGCTGGACGGCAAGTACCTCCCCACCAAGCCCTTCTAGTCCTCCACCGGGGCGGGGGGGGGGGGGGGGGAACCCCCCCCCCCCCCCCCCCCCCCCCCCCCCCCCCCCCCCCCCCCCCCCCCCCCCGACCCCCCCCCCCCCCCCCCCCCCCCCCC
>NZ_JBIVLB010000001.1:769259-908425 GCF_044751045.1 Streptomyces sp. NPDC088745 | reverse complement strand
GGGGGCCCTAAAACACGCTGGCCGCCAATTCCCCCCCCACCACCCCCTACGAGTCCCCCCCGGGGGGGGGGAGGTTTCCGGTCAACCGCCCCCGCCCCGGAACCGCCTCCGCAGCAACGCCCCGGAAAGGAAGCCCCATGGACTTCGCCCAGCGCACCATCGACCTCGCCCGCGCCAACGTGGCGGAGGGCGGTCGCCCCTTCGCCACCGTCATCGTCCGCAACGGCGAGATCGTCGCCGAGAGCGGCAACCAGGTCGCCCAGAGCGGGGACCCGACGGCCCACGCCGAGATCCTCGCGATCCGTGACGCGTGCACCGAGCTCGGCACGGAGCACCTGACGGACTGCACGATCTACGTTCTGGCGCACCCGTGCCCGATGTGCCTCGGCTCGCTCTACTACTGCTCACCGGCCGAGGTCGTCTTCCTCACCACGCGCGAGGAGTACGAGCCGCACTACGTCGACGACCGCAAGTACTTCGAGCTCGGCACCTTCTACGAGGAGTTCGCGAAGCCGTGGCAGGACCGGCGGCTGCCGATGCGGCACGACGCGCGCGAGGCGGCGGTGGACGTCTACCGCGACTGGCAGTCCCGCAACGGCGGCCGACGCCGGGTCCCGGGCACCCCTCGCGCCTGATCCACCGCCCCCGGGCCGCCGGGCAGGCAACGGGCGACGGGCGGCAGGCGGTAGGCGACGGACGGCGGGCGACGGGCGACGGGCGACGTGACGAAGCCTCCCCCTCACCGCCGCCGGCGCGACGTCCCGAAGACCGACCTGCTGATCTCCCTCCCCAACTGCGTCCCGATCGACCGGGCCAGCGACTTGAACATCCCGCTCTCCATCACCTGCTCGATCAGCGAAGGGTCGTCCCGCTCCCCGGCCGGAGCGGGCGCCGGGGCCTGCGCGGCCTGGACCTGCGAAGCCTGGAGCTTCTCGTACGCCGACTCCCGGTCGACCGCCTCCGCGTACCGCCCGTACAGCGGCGACGCCCGCACCGCCCGGTCCAGCGCCTCGTCCCCCACCGGGCCCATCAGCGACTCCGGCGCCCTCAGCCGCGTCGCCGCCACCGGAGTCGGCGCGCCCTTATCGCTCAGCACGGTGATCACCGCCTCGCCCGTACCGAGGCCGGTCAGGACCTCCTCCAGGTCGTAGGGGGAGGTCGGGAAGGTCCGCACCGCGGCCCGCAGGGCCTTCGCGTCGTCCGGCGTGAAGGCCCGCAGCGCGTGCTGGACCCGGTTGCCGAGCTGGGCCAGGACGTCTGCCGGGACGTCCTTCGGGGTCTGCGTCACGAAGAAGACGCCGACCCCCTTGGAGCGGATCAGCCGCACGGTCTGGGTGACGGCTTCCAGGAAGGCCTTCGAGGCCCCGCTGAACAGCAGGTGCGCCTCGTCGAAGAAGAAGACCAGCTTCGGCCGGTCCAGGTCCCCGACCTCCGGCAGGTCGTGGAAGAGGTCCGCCAGCAGCCACATCAGGAACGTCGAGAAGAGCTGCGGACTGCGCTGCACCGCCGCCAGCTCCAGCACCGAGACCAGCCCCCGCCCGTCCGCCGCCCGGCGGAGCAGCTCGACGGTGTCGAACTCCGGCTCCCCGAAGAACGCGCCCGCCCCCTCCTGCTCGAAGACGGTGAGGGCGCGCAGGATGACACCGGCCGTCACCGTCGACAGGCCCCCGATGCCCTTCAGCTCCGGCTTGCCCACGTCCGAGGTCAGGAACGCGACGACCGCCCGCAGGTCCTTCAGGTCGACGAGTTCGAGCCCCTTCGCGTCCGCGTAGTGGAAGATCAGGCCGAGCGACTGCTCCTGGGTCCGGTTGAGCCCCAGCACCTTGGCGAGCAGCACCGGGCCGAAACTCGTCACCGTCGCCCGCAGCGGGATGCCCGGGCCGATGCCGCCCAGCGCGTAGTACTCACACGGGTACCCGGTGGCGGACCACTCCTGGCCGACCGCCGCCGCCCGCTCCCGCACCTTCTCGCTCTCCGCGCCCGGCGCACCGATGCCCGACACGTCGCCCTTGACGTCGGCCAGGAACACCGGGACGCCCTGCGCGGAGAGCTGTTCGGCGACGAGCTGGAGGGTCTTGGTCTTCCCGGTGCCGGTCGCGCCCGCCACCAGACCGTGCCGGTTGAGCACGGCGAGGGGGACGCGGATCTGCGCCCCGGGGAGGCAGGCCCCGTTCCAGAGCAGCGCGCCGAGGTCCAGCGCGGGGCCCGTGAAGGCGTACCCGGCCACGATCGCCGCGGCCTCGGCGTCCAGGGAGGGAGCCGGGGACGCGGCCGGGGAAGCAGGGGAAGCAACCGGAGAAGGGGCCGGTGAGGGGCCCGGAGCATCGCTCATGTCACCGGAGGGGGTACTTCCGCTCATCGTTTGCTCCCGTTCTGGCGCTGAATACGACCTTTGCACCCCTCCCTCATGGCTGCGCCCGGAGCACCTTCCCCGGTAGGCTTTCCGTGTGATCTTCAAGCGCATCGGAAACGGCCGGCCGTACCCCGACCACGGCCGGGAAAGCACCCGGCAGTGGGCGGACGTCGCGCCGCGCCCGGTCCGCCTCGATCAGCTCGTCACCACCAAGGGCCAGCTGGACCTGGAGACCCTCCTCGCCGAGGACTCCACCTTCTACGGCGACCTCTTCGCGCACGTCGTGAAGTGGCAGGGCGACCTGTACCTGGAGGACGGACTGCACCGCGCGGTCCGCGCCGCGCTCCAGCAGCGCCAGGTGCTGCACGCCCGCGTCCTCGAACTGGGCTGACCCACAAGAGACTTCCCGGGCGGCCCCCCGGCCCTTCCGGCACCCGCCACGGCACTCGGGTGTCCCATTGGCCCTTTTGGGTCGGTCATTGACCCATTCGTTGATCATTTAGTACGCATTCACTCCGGACGGCACTACGCTGCGCCCATGAGCATGCTGACTCCCCCCGGCATGGGCGGAAAGTACCGCATCACGGGTAACGCCTATCCCCGGATGCGCCGTCCCCACCGCCGCCGCCGGATCATCGCCCTGGCCGTCGCGGCCGTCGTCGCGCTCGGCCTGGCCGGATGGGGAACGATGCAGCTCGTCGACGTCTTCACCGGTGGTGAGAAGAAGGCCGTGGCGGGCGGCAAGAAGCCCGGCTGCACACCGGCGACGACCGGCGCGGCCGTTCCCGCCAAGGACGCGGCGAAGCTGCCGAAGCCCGCCGAGGTCAAGGTCAACGTCTACAACGCGACCGTGCGCCCCGGCCTCGCCAAGCAGGTCGGCGAGGAGCTGAAGAAGCGCGGCTTCACCGTGGTGAAGACGGAGAACGCGCCCAAGGAGTACGACAAGAAGGTGCCGGCCGCCGCCCTGCTCGTCGGCGCGCCCAAGTCCCTCCAGGCACAGCTCCCGGTTCTCGGCACCCAGCTCAGGGGCGCCGAGAAGAAGGCCGACGCCCGGGGCGCCCAGGAGGTCGACTTCATCATCGGCAACGCCTTCAAGGCCCTGGACACCCAGAAGGACGCGGACGCGGCCCTGGCCGCCCTGGCCAAGCCCGCCCCCGCGCCCTCCGGCGAGAAGTGCTGAACGTTCCTGTCGTGGCGGAGGACTACTCCGCGGTGCCGTACATGCGGTCGCCCGCGTCGCCCAGGCCCGGCACGATGTAGCCGTTCTCGTTGAGCCGCTCGTCCACCGAGGCCGTCACCACCGTGACCGGCGTGCCCGCCAGCTCGCGCTCCATGACCTCCACGCCCTCCGGCGCGGCCAGCAGCACGACCGCGGTGACGTCGTCGGCGCCGCGCTTGATGAGTTCCTGAATGGCCGCCACCAGCGTGCCGCCGGTCGCCAGCATCGGGTCCAGGACGTAGACCTGCCGGCCGGAGAGGTCCTCGGGCATCCGGGTGGCGTACGTCTCCGCCTGGAGGGTCTCCTCGTTGCGGATCATGCCGAGGAAGCCCACTTCGGCGGTCGGCAGCAGCCGGACCATGCCGTCGAGCATGCCCAGACCGGCCCGCAGGATCGGGACGACCAGGGGGCGCGGGTGCGAGAGCTTGACGCCCGTGGTCGTGGTGACCGGGGTCTCGATGTCGACCTGTTCGGTGCGCACGTCCCGGGTGGCCTCGTACGCGAGCAGGGTGACCAGCTCGTCGGCGAGGCGCCGGAAGGTGGGGGAATCGGTGCGCTTGTCGCGCAGCGTGGTGAGTTTGTGCGCCACCAGCGGGTGGTCGACGACGTGTATCCGCATGTTTCCACAGTAACCGGGCGTGCCGGGCCCCTGCTCCCCGCGCACGCCCGGACAGACGTCCCGTCGCGTTCCGGCTCGCATCATCCCCGGAACCTGAGGGAAGGTGAAGACGTACCGAAAGACGCCTCATCAGGACGGTGCGGGCCCATGACGCAGCAGCCAGAACAGGACACTCTCCACGCCGAGCAGCTCACCGAGGAGCAGCGGGCGCAGGAGTCCGACGCGGCCAGGAGGCGGCGACGCGCCCAGTTCCTCCGCGAACTCAACGAGGCCAAGGAGCTGCGCGACCGGGTCCAGCCGCGACGGGCGCGGGCGGCGAGAATGCGCCAGCAGATGCGGATGCGGACCTTCCGCTGGTAGTCGTACGACCGGTCCGGAGCGCCCCGCGGACAGGCCGCCCACCTGACTGATGCACGACGCAAGAGCGGAAGACATCCCGCTCGCGACTGGTTTCTGTCACGATTCCGATTGGGCGGGGCCTTCTGAGCACCGCTGAATCGTCACCTCTGACCAGTGGGAGAGTCACGGTGTACTTCGCCGCACTGCTCGCGCGCACCGAAGACGGATGGGAAGCGAGCGACACGGAGCTCGACGACGTGGAGTCCCTCACGGACCTCGTCGAACTTGCCCGCGAGGGCTCGGTGGACGACGACATGGTGCTCGTCTTCATCGAGCAGGAGGACGCCTGGTTCGGCGTCGTCCGCGTGGAGGAACTGGAGGACCCGCGGATCTACGTCTCCGACGCAGCCGCGGCCGCCCGTTCCTCGTACGGAGAGATCCTCACCGACGAGCTGCTCGGCTCCGACGACGACGTCGTCGTCGACCTGGAAGCACTGGACCTCGACGGCACCGAGGACGGGGAGAGCGAGACGGAGACCGTGGACGAGGCAGAGTCCACCGACGCCGTCGCGCTCGTGCCCGCCCAGAGCGGGCCCGCCGTCGCGGGCCCGGCCGGGGACCGGCTGATCCTGGCCGACCTGGGTCTGTCGGAGAAGGAGCTGCTCGCCCTCGACAGCGACGCGCTGTCCACGATCGCCGAGGCGCTGGGCGCCGCGGAGATCCTGGAGGCCGTGCGCTAGTGCCCGAGGAGTCCCCCCTGTCCGATCCCGTACGAGATCCCTGGCGTACGGCCATGACGCTCGCCCTGTCCGAGGCGGCAGCGGCGGCGCGGTCCGGCGACGTGCCGGTCGGCGCCGTCCTGCTGTCCCCGGCCGGGGAGGTGCTCGCCACCGGGCACAACGAGCGCGAACTGCACGGCGACCCGACCGCGCACGCCGAGGTGCTGGCGGTCCGGCGGGGCGCGGAGAAGCTCGGGGAGTGGCGGCTGACCGGGTGCACGCTGGTGGTCACCCTGGAGCCGTGCACGATGTGCGCGGGCGCGATCCAGCAGTCCCGCCTGGAGCGGGTCGTCTACGGCGCGCGCGACGAGAAGGCCGGGGCCGCGGGCTCGCTCTGGGACCTGCTGCGGGACCGGCGGCTCAACCACCGGCCCGAGGTCGTCGCGGGTGTGCGCGAGGAGGAGTGCGCGCGGCAGTTGACCGCCTTCTTCCGCGAGCGGTAGCGCGGACCGGCGGTCATCGGTTTCGGAGCACTGCCCGGCGTGTACTAGACTCTGTCTCGGTAGCGTGTCCGAGTGGCCTAAGGAGCACGCCTCGAAAGCGTGTGATGGTGCAAGCTATCCGTGGGTTCAAATCCCACCGCTACCGCCATCAGAAGAGAGCCCCTCCGGGATTCCGGAGGGGCTCTCCTCATGTCCGCACGCGGTCGCCGTGACCGGCGGCCACGCAGCAGCAGCCCCGGCCTGGGGAAGGCCGGGGCTGCTGCTGGTCCGTGGGGGCCGCCGCTCGCGGGAGGGGTTCAGGCCGGGGGAAGCGGCATCGGGGGGACAAGCCGCTTCCCCCGATGAGAACGGACCTCCAAGTCCGGGCCGCAGTCAGGGGAGTGCGCGGCGCGGACCCCGCAGTAGGGTCACGTTCCTCACCCGGTGGACTCCTGCCAGATCCCTCCGGGCTCAAGGACAATCCTGCTCCCCCCGCAAGCCCGGCATCCCCGCCGAAGGACCTCCGGGGGCGGGCCCTTGGTCCTTAAAGGGCGGGTGGGACGGAGCGGGAGATTCCGGCGGTGCCCGCAGGGTGATCGCACGCGCCCGCTTGAGTTGTGCGGTCCTGCGGTTAGACTCTCGCGACCGCTCGGCGGACCACAGGGGAGGGTCTGGGCATGGACATCAAGAAGGCCATTCTCTACATCCTGGTCGTTTTCGTGCTGTATACGATCATCACCTCCCCGGAGAAGGCCGCCAACATGGTCGGACTAGGCTTCCAGGGCCTGTCCGACGCGGCCAAGGGAATCGGCTCGTTCATGACCAACCTCGTGAAGTAGCCCGGACGCGTCCGCCGCGTCCCTCCGACGGCCGCTCCTCTTCCCCAAGGAGTGCCCCGTGATCCGCCATCTGGTCCTCTTCAAGCTCAACGAGGGCGTCTCCCGCGACGAGGAGCGCGTGCAGGCCGGCGCGAAGGCCTTCGCCGAGCTGCCCGGCCTCATCCCCGAGCTGGAGTTCTGGGAGTCCGCCTGGAACGTCTCGGACCGCCCGATCGCCTACGACTTCGCCATCAACTCGGCCGTGGCGGACGCCGATGCGCTAAAGGCGTACGCCGAGCACCCGGCCCATCAGGCGGCCGTCGCACAGTGGCGCGAGTTCGCCACCTGGGTCATCGCGGACTACCCCTTCTAGGCCGGGCGGCCACCGCTCCCAGGGCTTCCGCAGCACGACCCCGCACCCTCCCGGTGCGGGGTTTTTGCATATTTATGCCCCAACTTGCCACCAACACGGGGTTATCAGGTGCTTGCACACAGTGCACATGTCTTGTGATGCTATGACCGCTTTTGACGGATGAGTGCGACGAAGTGTTCGCTCAACGACTGAAAAAGGGGTGGCGTTGACTGTGCCGGCCAGTACTGCTCCGCAAGCACCGCCCCATCAGTCCCACGGACCCCACGAGCCACACGGCCCGCAGAAGCCGCACGGCACACATGAGCTGCACGGCGCACACGAGTCGCACGGCGCAGACGAGTCACCCGGTACACCTGAGCCGCGCGGAGCCGAGACCCCCGGCGAGACGCCCCTCGTCGAGACCGCCGACCGGGAGCCGGGAACGCCCGCGCCGCGCACCCGGGGCGCGGACACCCGCGCCCTCACCCAGGTGCTGTTCGGCCAGCTCAAGGGCCTCACCCCCGGCTCCGGGGAGCACTCCCGGGTGCGGGCCGCGCTGATCGAGGCGAACCTCCCCCTCGTCCGGTACGCCGCCGCGCGCTTCCGCAGCCGCAACGAGCCGATGGAGGACGTCGTCCAGGTCGGCACCATCGGCCTGATCAACGCGATCGACCGCTTCGACCCGGACCGGGGCGTCCAGTTCCCCACCTTCGCGATGCCCACCGTGGTCGGCGAGATCAAGCGCTACTTCCGCGACAACGTCCGCACCGTGCACGTCCCCCGGCGGCTGCACGAGCTGTGGGTGCAGGTCAACGGCGCCACCGAGGACCTCACCACGCTGCACGGCCGCTCCCCCACCACCGCCGAGATCGCCGAACGGCTGCGGATCGGCGAGGAGGAGGTGCTGGCCTGCATCGAGGCCGGCCGCAGCTATCACGCCACCTCGCTGGAGGCCGCCCAGGAGGGCGACGGACTGCCCGGACTCATCGACAGACTCGGTTACGAGGACCCGGCGCTGGCCGGGGTCGAGCACCGCGACCTGGTCCGCCACCTGCTGGTGCAGCTCCCGGAACGCGAGCAGCGGATCCTGGTCCTGCGCTACTACAGCAACCTGACCCAGTCCCAGATCAGCGCCGAGCTCGGCGTTTCCCAGATGCACGTGTCCCGTTTGCTCGCCCGCAGCTTCGCGCGCCTGAGGTCCGCAAATAGGATCGAGGCGTAATCCTCGCGGGTACAACGCGAGGGAAGCTGCGGGGGGAAGAAAAGCCGCACACCCCCTCTTTCCTGCCTGTATTTGTCGACTTGGCGCTACAGCGTGTTGCCGACATGTGACATTCTGCTGGAACCGCGTTTGCCGCAGCTCCGCCGCCGGTATTCAGGTGGAGGCTGCTTCCTTCGACGGGAAGCGTCTGCCGCTACCGTCCGCGACCCTAAGAGGGGGTGGCATGTCCGTAGAACAGGGCAGTTCGAAGGTGCTCATCAAGGATGCGCCCGACATGCTCGACCGCGCTCCGGCGATGACCGCGATCCCGGCCCAGCCCGGGCCCGCGCAGGCGCCGCCGATCGTCTCCCAGCCGGAGGCACTCGACACCCGCACGCTGTCCCGCTCCCTGTTCCTGCGGCTCGCCGTCCTCGACAAGGACAGCCCGGAACGCACGTACGTCCGCGACACCCTGATCGAGCTCAACCTCCCGCTCGTGCGGTACGCGGCGGCCCGCTTCCGCTCGCGCAACGAGCCGATGGAGGACATCGTCCAGGTCGGCACCATCGGCCTGATCAAGGCGATCGACCGCTTCGACTGCCAACGCGGCGTGGAGTTCCCGACGTTCGCGATGCCGACCGTGGTCGGCGAGATCAAGCGCTTCTTCCGCGACACCTCGTGGTCGGTGCGCGTTCCGCGCCGCCTCCAGGAGCTGCGCCTCGCCCTCACCAAGGCCTCCGACGAGCTGGCGCAGAAGCTGGACCGCTCGCCCACCGTGCCCGAACTCGCCGCCGTACTGGGCGTGTCCGAGGACGACGTGGTCGACGGCCTCGCGGTCGGCAACGCGTACACGGCCTCCTCCCTCGACTCGCCCTCCCCCGAGGACGACGGCGGCGAGGGCTCGCTCGCGGACCGCCTGGGCTACGAGGACACGGCCCTGGAGGGCGTCGAGTACCGCGAGTCGCTGAAGCCGCTGCTGGCCAAACTCCCGCCGCGCGAACGGCAGATCATCATGCTGCGCTTCTTCGCGAACATGACCCAGTCGCAGATCGGCGAGGAGGTCGGCATCTCCCAGATGCACGTCTCCCGGCTGCTCACCCGCACGCTCTCGCAACTGCGCGAGGGCCTGATCGCCGACTGAGGCCCCGCCTCACCCGCCCGCCCCGTCCGCGCGAAGCCGTCGGCGGGGCTGGTCATTTGACGCACCGTCAGTGACACTGTCGCGATGCGACGTCAGCATGTGGCAGTGGGGGCCGGCGCTCTCGCGCTGTGCCTGGGCGGCCTGCTGGCCGTCGGCGGCGACGGCGGGGGCGACAAGGGCTTCGTGGCGGTGGGCGCGGCCGGAACGGGCTCCGGGGACGCCCCGACGCGCCCGGTGCCGCCCGAGAGCTCCGTCGAACTGTTCCCGCTGGACGCGCCCGACTCCGGCGGCGGGCCGGGCAGCCGGTCCGGCACCCCGGGCACGCCGGGAACCCCCGGTACGACTGGCCCGAGCGGCACGTCCGGTGCTTCGGGTACATCCGGTACTTCGGGTACGTCGCCGGGCTCGTCCGGCGCCACGGGCTCGGACGCCCCCGCCGGCACCCCGCAGACCCCCGGCGGCAGGCCCACCGCCCCGCCCGGCCCCGGCAGCGAAACCGACACCGGCAGCCCGAAGCCGCCCGCCCCGTCCGGCCCGCCCCCGTCCGGCCCGCCCCCGTCCGGGCCGCTGGCCTCCGCCGAACCGCCCGCGAGCCCCGCCGCGCTGTCCGTCGGCGCGCCCGTGCGGGCGAAGACGGACCGGCGCTGGTGCGAGAAGGTGACGGTGCGGCTGCACAACACGGGCGGAACAGCGGTGCGCTCGGGCGGCGTGACGTTCCGGACGCACATCATCGGGGCGCTCGGCGTCGACTGGGGGGCGCGGACGTCCACCCAGCCTCTCCCCGGCCGGATCGGCCCGGGAGAGGCCAGGAACGTGACGTACACCGTGTGCGTGGACGCCTGGCGGGTGCCGCTGGGCATGCGCGTGGAGACGCGGAAGGTCTCCGCCGCCTGGCAGCAGGGGACGTGACGGAGGGCGGAACGTAAGAGGATCAGCCGAGCGCGAGCCAGGCCACCGCGGCCAGGATCACCACGACGGCGACGATGCCGATGATCAGGCCCGTCTTGGGGCCCGACGACTGTGCCGCCGGCTGCGAGCGCCGCTGCTGCTGCGCGGGCTCCTCGTCCACGAACGCGCGGAACATCTGAGTGCTGCCCGCCGGGTCGTAGTTGCCCTCGGGACCTTGGCCCTGAGGGGCGTGGGGATTGTGTGCCATGCGCGAGACCCTAGCGAAAGGAGGGGTCCGAGCGACACCCCAGGGCCCCTCTCCGCGCAGACCTGCGGCTTCACACCGCCTCCAGGGGCCCTTGACCGGCCGATCACGCAGCCTTTTGGATTCCTTTGCCCGAGAGGCCCGAATTTAACTTGCCTGAAGCAACCAACTAATCCTATCGTTGCCCTAAGCAACAAGATGAGTGACACGACGGACCCGAAGGCTTGCAGGGAGGTGCCATGGCCGCCAAGATCCAGTACGAGGAGCTGGCCCGCCAGCTCAGTGCCATCGGCGCGGTGAAGCGGGGTCTCGGACGCATCCTGCCGCCCGAGTGCCCGCCCGGCTCCGCCGCCGTGCTCACCCTCCTCGACCGGCACGGCGAGATGCGGCTCAGCCGGCTCGCCGAGCTGATGGCGATCGACCTGTCGGTGACCAGCCGCCATGTCGCCCACGTCGCCGAACGCGGCTGGATCGAGCGCTCTCCCGACCCGGGCGACAAGCGCTCCCGCATCCTCCGCCTGACCCCGGACGGCGAGTCCGTCCTGCGCGAGCTGTCCCGGCGCACCACCGAAACCCTCGCCCACACCCTGGGCGACTGGTCCGACGACGAGGTCGGACAGCTCAACGCGATGCTCGCCCGGCTGCGCGACAGCTTCGGCGACTGCCGTTCCTGGCCGCCCGCGCCGCTGGACTGCGCCGCCGCGCTCACCGCCCCCGCACCGGGCGGCGGGGCACTCGTCGCCCCGCGGCCCGCCGCCGGGGCGCTCACGACTTCCGCGATACCCGCAACACCCGCGTAAAGGAAAAGGATTCCATTGGCTACGACCACACCCACCGGTGTGCGGGGCGGCCACGCCAAGCACGGAGCCTCCCCGGCTCCTGCCTCCGACAGCGCCGCTCCGATGACGCACCGCCAGATCATGGAGGCCCTCGCGGGCCTGCTGCTCGGCATGTTCGTCGCGATGCTGTCGTCGACGATCGTGTCGAACGCCCTCCCCGAGATCATCCGCGACCTCGACGGCACCCAGAGCGCCTACACCTGGGTCGTCACCGCCGCCATGCTGTCCATGGCCGTCAGCACCCCGATCTGGGGCAAGATGGCGGACCTGTTCAGCAAGAAGCTGCTGGTCCAGATATCCCTGATCATCTTCGTGCTGGCCTCGGCGCTGGCCGGTCTCTCCCAGAACACCGGCATGCTGATCGGCTTCCGGGTGCTCCAGGGCATCGGCACCGGCGGCCTGGTGGCCCTCTCCCAGATCGTCATCGCCGCGATGATCCCGCCGCGCGAGCGCGGCCGGTACTCCGGTTACATCGGCGCCACCTTCGCGGTGGCCACCGTCGGCGGCCCGCTGCTCGGCGGTGTCATCACCGACACCTCGTGGCTCGGCTGGCGCTGGTGCTTCTACGTCGGCGTGCCGTTCGCGGCGATCGCGCTGGTCATCCTCCAGAAGACGCTGCACCTGCCGGTCAACAAGCGCAAGGTGCGGATCGACTGGTTCGGCGCGTTCTTCCTGGCCGCCTCGGCGTCGCTCCTGATGATCTGGGTGACCCTCGCGGGCAAGAACTACGACTGGAACTCGTGGCAGACGTACACGATGGTCGGCGGTTCGGTCGTCCTCGGCGTCATCTTCGTGATCATCGAGTCCAAGGTCGCCGAGCCCCTCATCCCGCTGCGCTTCTTCCGCAACCGCACCATCGCGCTGACCTCGGCGGCGAGCCTGTTCGTCGGCGTCGCGATGTTCGGTTCGACGGTCTTCCTCTCGCAGTACTTCCAGCTCGCCCGGGACAAGTCGCCGACGATGTCCGGCGTCATGACCATCCCGATGATCGCGGGCCTGTTCCTGTCCTCCACGGTCTCCGGCGCGATCATCACCAAGACCGGCCGCTGGAAGGCCTTCCTGGTCGCCGGTGGCGTCGGCCTGACCGCCGGACTCGGTCTGCTCGCGACCATCGCGTACGACACCGAGTACTGGCAGGTCGCCCTCTGGATGGCGATCCTGGGCCTGGGCCTGGGCATGATGATGCAGAACCTGGTCCTCGCCACGCAGAACCAGGTCAAGCCGCAGGAGCTCGGCGCGGCCAGCTCGCTGGTCGCCTTCACCCGGACCCTCGGCGGCGCGGTCGGCGTCTCCGCGCTCGGCGCGGTGCTCTCCACCCGCATCACGCACTACGTCACGGACGGCCTGGCCGCCCGGAACATCAAGCTCCCGGCCGGCGGCACCGGTGACGGCATCCCCGACATGGACGCCCTGCCCGCGCCGATCCGCACGGTGATGGAGAGCGCGTACGGCGACGGCGTCGCGGACGTCTTCCTCTACGCGGCCCCGTTCGCCCTGGTCGCCCTGCTGCTGGTCGTCTTCGTCAAGGAGGTCGCCCTGAAGTCCGCCAACGACGCGGACAACCCGGCCGCCGCCGTCACGGAGACCCCGGCCACCGCCGCCACCGCCGAGACCCCGGTCGTGGAGGCCACGGCCCACGCGGAGGAGGCTCAGGCGACGCAGCAACTGCCGCCCACCGGGCGGACCCTGCACGGCACGGTCCGTACCGCCGAAGGCGCTTCGGTACGCGGCGCGGCGGTCACCCTCATCTCCCTCGCCGGACGGCAGCTCGGCCGCTCCGTCGCCCGGCCGGACGGGCGGTACGCCCTGGACGCCCCGGCCGCCGGCTCCTACGTCCTGATCGCCTCCGCCGACGGCTTCCAGCCGCAGGCCTCGACGGTCGCCGTCGGGGACGAGCCGATCGCGTACGACATCCTGCTCTCCGGCACCAGCGGCCTCAGCGGTGCGGTCCGCAGCGCGGCCGACGGGTCCGGCGTCCCGGCGGCGATGGTCATCGTGACCGACGTCCGCGGCGACGTCCTGGCCACGGGCACGTCCAGCGAGAGCGGCGAGTTCGCCTTCGCCGAGCTGGTCCCCGGCACGGTCACGGTCGCCGTCAACGCGGCGGGCTTCCGTCCGACGGCGCTGCCGGTCGAGATCGGCGGCACCGGCATCACCCGCATCGAGGCCGTCCTCCAGGCCGGCGCGCTGGTCCAGGGCACGGTCCGGGCGGGCTCCGCCCGGCGCCCGCTTCCCGACGCCCGCGTCACGCTCGTGGACGCGGCGGGCAACGTGGTCGCCACCTCCACCACCGGTGAGGACGGCGCGTACGCCTTCACCGACCTGGACGCGGGCGAGTACACGGTCATCGCGACGGGCTACCCGCCGGTCGCGGGCAACCTGACGGTGGCGGGGCGCGGCGTGGACGCGCACGACATCGAACTCGCCCACCCGGGCGAGTAGTTCAGACCTCCGGCCCGGGGCGCGCGTCGAGCGGAGGCGCGCCCCGGGGCCGGTGGGACGGGGGCGGCGGGCAGGGGACGGCCTGCCGCCCCCCTCTTTTCTTTTCCTTGGGCTTCGGACACGGCAAGGCAGGTAGGCATGGGACTTCACGCACAGGTACGGACCCGGGACGGCTGGGCCGTGCAGCACGCGGTGGTGACCGTCACCGACATGACCGGCACGCAGGTGCTGCGGGCGGCGGCCGACGCGGACGGCGTCGTCACGGACGCGTCCGCGCTGACCCCGGGCCCGTACACGGTCATCGTGACGGCCGTCGGCTACGCGCCGGTGGCCTCGACGGCTCTGGTGACCGCGGCGGGCCGGATCGACGCGGGCAACGTGGTCCTGACGCGTCAGGGCGGGGTGGAACTGCCGCCCCCGGGCACCTGGACCATCGACCCGGTCCACTCCTCCGTGGGCGCGGTCGCCCAGCACCTGGGCATCTCCAGCGTGCGGGGCCGCTTCACCGACTTCTCCGGCCGGATCGAGATCGCCGAGGACATCGAGCAGTCGCGCGTGGAGGCGGTCATCTCCGCGTCCTCCATCGACACCGGCAACGGGATGCGGGACGGCCACCTGAAGTCCCCCGACTTCCTGGACGTCGCGTCCTTCCCCTCCATCACCTACCGCAGCACGGGGCTGGTCCCGGCCGGCCCGGACCGCTGGACGGTACGCGGCGAACTCGCCCTGCACGGGGTGGTCCGCCCCGTCGACCTGGACCTCTCGTACCTGGGTACGGGCCCGGACCCGTGGGGCGGGGTGCGCGCGGCCTTCCACGCGACGGCGGACCTGCGCCGCGACGACTTCGCGATGAACTACAACCAGGTGGTGCAGGCGGGCATCTCCGCCATCGGCGCCACCCTCCGCGTCGAGCTGGACATCCAGTCCGTGCAGGGCGCCGCGCTGCCGGTGGCGTGATCCCGACGGGCCCTGCCGATGGGGCCGGAGCCGGGGCCGGGGCCGGGGGTGTCCGGTCCCGGCCGTCGCACCCGCGGTGCTCAGTCCCGCTGGGTGAAGCGCCCCGGCTCCGGCGGCCGTCCGCCGGTCTGCAGGACGAGTTCGTAGCAGAGCTCGCGGAGCTTGATGTTCCGCCCCTGCGAGGCCCGCCGCAGCACACCGAGAGCCACCTCCGCGGGGCACCGCTGCCGCGCCATGACGATCCCGATCGCCTGGTCGATCACGAAGCGCGACTCCATCGCCGCCCGCAGATCGCGCGCCGCCTCCGTCTCTCTCTCGATCCGTTCCGCGACCGCGACCGCCCCCGCCGCCTGCTCCGCGAAGCGCCGTACGACCTCCTTCTCGCCCCGGAAGGCCCCCGGAGTCCGCGCGTACAGGTTCAGCGCCCCCACCGTGTGCGCCCGCGACTCCGCGTCCGGCACCGTCGACGCCGGCCGCCCCTGCACCGACAGCGGCGCCGCGAACACCGACCGGACGCCCTGCCCGGCGGCCAGCCCGGGGTAGGGGCCCCAGCGCTGCTCGTCCAGCGTGTCGGCGACGTACTTCTCGACGCCGTCCCGCAGGCTGCACACGCACGGTCCGGCATCCACCTCGTACTGCATCGCGTCGAGCGTGAACGCCGCGGCGTCGCTGCTGGCGGTGGTCATCAGCCGCCCGTTCCTGCGCATGGTGACGCTGCACGAGTCGGCGTCGGCCACGGCCCGGACGGCCTGCTCGGTCAGCTCCTGGAGGAAGCGGTCCAGCCCCCTCCAGTCGGTGAGCGCATCGTGCAACGACGCGAGGTCGAAGTCGTGGAGCCGACCCGGTCCTCCCGAGTCCGTGATGGCGTCAGTCGTGTCGGTCATACCTCCGCAGGTGCCCTCTTTCACGCCGGAAACGCTGTGCCGTCACCCACTGTCGTCACTCCGTGGCAGATGCATCGACAATGCGTGACGCGATGTCCCGCAGCTTCACGTTGTTCTGCTGCGAGGCGCTGACCAGGCGGTCGAAGGCCTGCGCGGCGTCGATGCCGAGGCGCCCCATCAGCAGCCCGGTGGCCTGCCCGATGACGTCCCGGGTGTGCATGGCCTCGGTGAGCTGCTCGGTGACGTCGACGGTCTCCAGGGCGATCCCGACGTACGCGGACAGCAGCCGCCCCACGCGCACGACGGCCGGGTCGGCGAACCCGCCCGGCCGCTTCGCGTACAGAGTCAGCACGCTGAACCGGCTCTGGTGCCCGCGCAGCCGCAGGAAGAGCGCGCAGCCCGCGTCCCCGTCGTCGACGACGGACAGCGGCGACAGCCACAACTCCTCGCCCGGCGCCGGCAGTTCGGTCGCGGGTACGTCGTCGGTGGTGGCGAGCGCACGGACGCGGCCGGAGCGTTCGACGACGAAGAGCCCGGCGTGGTCGGTGCCCGGGACCAGGTCGCGGGCGAGCCGGACGGCCGTGCGGGCGGTCTGCTCGCGGCCGTCGGCCTCGTGCAGTTCCACCGCGGCGGCGGCCAGGGCCTCCGCCAGGCCGGCATCGGGGAGCCCGGCGGGAAGCAGGTCGAAATCGACCTGGGCATGTGGAATTTCGGGAATGTCGGACGCAGTCACCACGAACCTCTTCGGCGTGCACGGCGCTGGATACGGCCGTGCCCGGGAGAGCTCCGCAGCACATTCCCGACTGCGAGCAAAGGACGAACAGACTCTATCCGCTTCTGTCCTGCGGCGAAGCAAGCAGGCGACGATCAGCCAGACGCGGACCCCGGTGCGAAGCTTCTGCGGGGATCGCCCGCGTTTCCTCGACCGGCCGCGGCCCGCGTGGTCCAATGAGAGTCCCGGTCAGGAAGCGGCCCCCCGATCACGACGCATCGACAAGGCGTCATCGGACAGGTGACCACTGTGCCCTTCCGCCTCACCCTCAGCGATCTTTCCGGCTCCCCGCACCACCCGCGGTGCACGCTGCTCGTCATGCCCCCCGAGATGGACATCGCGAACTGCGAGGAGCTGTACGGAGCCGTGTGCGATGCCGTGGACTCGCGGCGCGACCTGACGGACGTCCTGGTTCTGGACTTCACCGGGACGTCCTTCACCGACAGCCGCGGCGCCCGCCTGATCTCCGCCACGCGGGAGTACGCGGCAGGGGCGGGCATCGCGCTGCGGCTCGCGGTGGCGGAGGAGGGGGTGGTGCGCCGGGTGGTGACGCTGACGGGCGTACGACGGGACGTGCCGGTGTACGGGTCGGCGGCGGACGCGGTGGCGGGCGAGGAGGAGCTCTGGGACTGGGACTGAGGCGTCGCGGGGGTGCCGCGCGGCGGGGGTTCGGGCGGCTTCGCGGGGCGCCGCTCCTCGGGACGGGGGCGCTTCCGGGCAGGGCTGCTTCCCGGGGCCGGACCGCCTGTCCGGGCGAGGCCGCTGCTGGAGCGGCGGGCCCTCAGGCTCCGGGAGCCCCAGGAACCTCAGGAGCCTCAGCGGCTCCGGCCGGTCCGCCGCGCGTGGCCTCGATGCCCGCGATCAGCACGTCCAGTGAGTACGTGAAGTCCCGCTGGTACATCTCCTCGACCGTGCCACCGCCCCGCGCCGCCATGATCTCCGAGGAGGCGCGGAACAGCTCCGTCTCCTCGATCTCCCCGGCGATCAGCCCCATCGACTCCCGGAACAGCTCGTCCACGCTGAGCCCCGCGTCGGCGGCGAGCCCGCGGAACTGGGCCTCGCTGTTGGCGAATCCGTACACGAACTGGAAGACGGCGGAGATCGCCCCGCCCTGCCGCTCCACCGGGACGCCGCCCTTGCGCATGACCTCGATCGAGGCATGCGAGAACGCCATCATGTGCGGGCCGATGTTGAGGAAGCGGCTGAGCAGGCCGGTCGTCCAGGGGTGGCTGACCAGCATCTCCCGGTAGCTCTGGGCGAGCCGGCGGAGCTGGACGCGCCAGTCGGTGTCGTCGTCGGGGTCGGGCGGGGAGAGTTCGCCGGCCACCCGGTCGAGGGCCAGCTCCAGGAGGTCGTCCTTGTTGGCGACGTACCAGTAGACGGACATCGCGGTGACGCCCAGCTCGGCGGCGAGGCGGCGCATGGAGAACTTCGCGAGGCCCTCCGCGTCGAGCAGGGCGACGGTCGCGGCGGTGATCTTCTCCCGGTCCAGACCGGAGTCCGGATCCCCCTTGCGCGCACCGCCCCCGCTGCCGCGCGGCACCTTGGCGTCCAGCCACACGCTGCGCATTCCGGGCTTCTTGACGCGGTCGTCCGCGGGCACCATGGGCCACACTCCTTGGTTCTGCTGGGGCGGACCGTGGCGTTCCGGTTCCGTCCGGGGCGATGCTATTCAGTATCGGCCCGCGGGGGTACGGGGCGGCGGGGGCGGCGGCTCGGGCCCACGGGGTTGCGGGGGCCCGGCCATGGGGTCACGGGGTCACGGGGTTGCGGGGCGGCCTCGGCCGTGAGGAACGTCCGGCCGTACGGACAGCCCGCGGAGTGCCGCCCCCCGTGCAGGCTTACGAGCAGCGGATCCCGTCGCCCCTCACACCCCGGCCTTGCGAGCGGTGGCCTCCGCCCTCCTGAGCAGCACCGCCGCCAGGAGTCCGCCCGCGAGCACGGCCGCCGCCCCCACCAGTTGGCTGGTCTCCAGCCCGGAGGCGAACGCGTCCCGGACGCGCTCCCGCTCCCCCTCGTCACGGGCCGCCGCCAGCGCCACGGGCAGCGAGACCGCCCCTGCCGCACCCGTGAACAGGGCGGCGAACCGGGAGTTGAGGACCGCGCCGAGGACCGCCACCCCGAGCCCGTTGCCGAACTCGGCGAGGGTGCCGTTGATTCCGGCCCCGACCCCGGCCTTCTCCGGCGGAATGGCGCTCATCAGGGCGTTCGCCATGGCGGGCGCGGCCAGCGCGACGCCGACGCCCATGACCACGAGCCCGACGACCATGCCGCCGTAGCCGTGGCTGTCCGCTCCGCCGAGAACGGCGATCGCCGCGAGCCCCGCCGCGACGCAGCCCATGCCGAGCACGACGGTGCTCGGGGTGCCGAGCCTGGCCAGCACCCGCGCACCGACGCCCGCCAGATTCAGTACGACGACGGTGGCGGCCAGCGGCACGGTCCGCAGCCCCGCCTCCAACGGCGCGTACCCGAGCACGAACTGGAGGTGCTGGGTGAGCAGGAACAGCGACCCCGTCATGCCGAACGCGACCAGGATCGAGCCCGCGACCGCGCCGACGAAGCGCTGGTTGCGGAAGAAGTGCATGTCGAGCATCGGATACGGAATCCGCAGCTCCCACCACACGAACGCGGCCAGCGAAACGAGCCCGGCGGCCGCCGCGCCCAGTACCGGCCCGGAGGACCAGCCGTGCTCGGGCCCGGTGATGATCACGTACACGATCGCCGTCATGCCGACGGTGGAGAGCAGAGCGCCGAGCAGGTCGGGCCGGTCACCGGCCGGATTCTTGGACTCCGGTACGAGTGCGAGGACCGCGACCAGTGCGAGCAGCGCGACCGGGATGTTGATGAGGAAGATCGCGCCCCACCAGAAGTGTTCGAGCATGATGCCGCCGACCAGCGGCCCCGAGGCGAAGCCGAGCATGGCGACGGTGGACCACAGGCCGATCGCCTTGACGCGCTCCTTCTCGTCGAAGATCTGCACGACGACGGCGAGGGTGGTGGTCATCAGCAGCGCGCCGCCGACGCCCATCCCGGCGCGTGCGGCGATCAACTGTGCGGAGGTCTGCGCGAGTCCGGCCGCGAGCGACCCGATCCCGAACAGGGCGAGCCCGGCGGCCAGGAGCTTCTTGCGGCCGTAGCGGTCGGCCGAGCTGCCCGCGGTGAGCAGCAGGCCGGACTGGACGAGCGCGTACGCGTTGATCATCCACTGGATGTCGGTGCTGGAGGCGTGGAGCTCGGCGGTGAGGGAGGGGATGGCGACGTTCAGGACGGTGTTGTCGAGCAGCACGGTGAGCTGCGCGAGACAGATGACGCCGAGGATCAGCCAGCGCTGGGGATGCCCCTGGGGCGACGCGACGGGCGGAACGGCGGACGGGTTTCTGTCGGTGGTCGTCGTTGCCACGACGGGGCTCCTCTACGGTGTACAGGCTGACGCTCTACACCGTATAGGAAGGTCTTGTACACCGTAAAGGAAATATGCCCGGGCCCCGCGCGCACGACGCTCGGCGGTGCTGTGAACGCGGCGGCACGCAGCACTCGGGGGTGCCCTGGATGCGGCGGCGCACAGCACTCGGGGGCGCTCGGCACGCGGCAACGCTCGGCGCTCGGCGCTCGGCGCTCGGCGGGCCGGCATTCCGCGCTCGGCGGCGCTTGTACACGGCAGCGCTCGACGCGCGGAATGCCCAGCAGGTGGGGGCGTTCGGCACGCGGCACGCGGCACGCGACAACGCTCAGCGTTCGGGCGGCACTCAGTGCTCGGCGGCGCGCTTCACGCGGCAGCGCTCGACGCACGGAACGCCCAGCAGGCGGGGGTGTTCGGCGGCGGTGACACGCGGCGGCGGCATTCGGCACGCGGCAACGCTCGGCGGCGTTCGGCACGTGACAAGGGGCGGCGTTCGGCACGCGCAGCACGCGGCAGCACGCGGCACGCTCAGCGCACATTGAAGCCCGGCGGCGTTCGGCACGCGGCCACGAGCGGCGTTCGGCACGCGTAGCACGCGGCAGCACGCGGCGATGCTCAGCGCTCGACGGCACGCAACACCCGACAACGCCCGCCGCCCGGCGGCACTGAGCACCCGGCACCACCCGCCGCCCGCCACCCGCCGCCCGGAGACACTCAGCACCCGGCACCACCCGTCACCCGCCGCCCGGCGGCGTTCGGCACGCGGCCACGAGCGGCGTTCGGCACGCGCAGCACGCGGCAGCACGCGGCGATGCTCAGCGCTGGACGGCACGCAGGCAGCACCCGACAACGCCCGCCGGCCGGCGGCACTGAGCACCCGGCACCACCCGCCGCCCGCCACCCGCCGCCCGGAGGCACTCAGCACTCGCCGGCGCTCACCCGCCCGGCCTGATCAGATACCCGGCTCCGCGCCGCGTGTGGATCATCGGCGGCCGCCCCGCGTCGATCTTCTTCCGCAGATACGAGATGTAGAGCTCGACCACATTGGCCTGCCCCCCGAAGTCGTAGTTCCAGACCCGGTCCAGGATCTGCGCCTTGCTCAGCACCCTCCGCGGATTCCGCATCAGGAACCGCAACAGCTCGAACTCGGTCGCCGTGAGCCGCACTTCGGCCTCCCCCCGCCACACCTCGCGGCTGTCCTCGTCCAGCCGCAGGTCCCCGACCACCAGCTCCGAGTCCGGCCGTGCGACCACCCACCCGCCCCCGCTGCGCCGGATCAGCCCCCGCAGCCGCGCCACGACCTCCTCCAGGCTGAACGGCTTGGCGACGTAGTCGTCGCCGCCCGCGGTGAGCCCGGCGATCCGGTCCTCCACCGCGGCCCGCGCCGTCAGGAACAGCACGGGCACGTCCGGCAGGTCCGCCCGGACCCGCCGCAGCACGTCCAGCCCGTCCATGTCGGGCAGCGTCACATCCAGTACGACCGCGTCCGGCCGGAAGACCCGCGCGGCCCGCACCGCCGCCGCCCCGTCCCCGGCACTCCGGGTCTCCCACCCCTCGTACCGCAGCGTCATGCACAGCAGTTCCGCAAGCGGAGCCTCTCCGTCCACCACCAGCACGCGGACGGCACCACCGCCGCCGCCACCACCAACGCCGACCCGCTCACCCACCGGCCTGCGCCCCTGCTCGCCCACCCGGGGCCCACTCACTGTCGTCCGCATGGCCCCACCCTCACCGCGAACGGTGAGAGCCCCCTTGCCCGTTCCTGTGAATCCCCTGAGAAGAACGTCCCCGGAACGCCCCCCTTCCCCGGAATAGCCCCGCCGACCTGCCCGTTAGCCCCCACATGACTTCCGACTCCCACCGCTCCCGCCTCTCCCGTACGCACGGCCGCCTCGGCATCTGGCACGGGGCCCTCCGCTCCCCCGAGCCGCAGGACCCGCTGGAACTCACCGACGCGGTCACGGAGTTGGAGGACCTCGGATACGGAACGGTCTGGTCCGGCGGCAACCCGTCCCTCGACGACGTGGCCCCGCTCCTCGAAGCGACGGACCACCTCAAGGTCGCCACCGGCATCGTCAGCATCTGGCAGCACACGGCCGAGGACGTGGCGGCGACGGCAGCCGCCTACGAACGGCGCTACCCCGGCCGTTTCGTCCTGGGCCTCGGCGTGAGCCACGACGCGCTCGCCCCGCAGTACGCCCGCCCGTACTCGGCGATGACCGCCTACCTCGACGCCCTCGACCGGGCGGCGACCCCGCTCCCCGCGGAGCGCCGCATCCTCGCCGCCCTCGGCCCGAAGATGCTGAAGCTGGCCTCGTCCCGGGCCGTCGGCGCACACCCGTACCTGGTCACCCCGGCCCACACCGCGCAGGCCCGCGAGGCCCTCGGCCCCGACGCCTTCCTGGCCCCGGAGCTGACGGTCGTCCTCAACCCCGACCTGGCCGAGGCCCGCACGACCGCCCGCGCGATGCTCGCCCGCTACCTCGCCCTCCCCAACTACACCAACAACCTCCTCCGCCTCGGCTTCACGGAGGCCGACTTCGCGGACGACGGCAGCGACCGCCTCCTCGACGCCCTCTTCGCGCTGGGCGACGAGGACCGCGTCCGCGCCAAGGCGGAGGAGTTCTACGCGGCCGGCGCCGACCACCTCGCCCTCCAGGCCCTGCCCCCGGCCGGCGCCCCCGTCGGCGCCCTCCCCCGCGAGGAGTGGCGAGCCCTGGCCAAGGCCCTCCTCTAGCCGCTGCTCAAGAACCGGCGTCCCCGCGGCCACCCCTCCCCCAGCCGGAGCCGCTCCAGCGCCTCCGGCTGGCGCGGGGACCCGTACGGAACACGCAGAAAGCCGCTCCCCAACAACCCTCTGCGTCCCCACCCCCCTCGGGAAACGGCACCAACCCCCGTACGCCCCTACTGGCCCCGGAAACGCCCCGTGCGCGGGAGTCCCCCCAGGCACGACGGCCACTCTTCACCCCGGATGCCGCACCACCACCTCCCCCACCGACCCCGCCCCGGTGAACTTCCCCCGCACAGGCCCGGACCCTCCCTGCCCCACCACCGGCACCCCGACCCCGATCAATCCCCCACCCCCCACACAAAGCCCCTCAGAACAACCCCTCCTGCACCCCCGCCTCCCCCTCCACAGCCTTCACGGGCACCGTCACCCCACCCCCCGCATCCCCCTTCTCCAGCACCCACCCCGCCACCAGCCGGCTGTCCACCACAACCACCCCAGCCCCAGCCCCGGCCCCCGGCACCTCCACATGCACATCCGGCCCCGCCACCGCCACGACTCTCCCCGCGACACACCCCCCGCTCACCAGCTCCCGCACCACCCCCACGGCCCCCGCCAAGCCGTCCAGCCCAAAAACCCCCGCGTAGTCGACGACCTCGCACCCCACCACCGCCAACGCCTCCGGCCAGCCCGCCAGCTCCACGGCCCGCGCATGCAGCTCCCGCACCTCCGCCGCCCGCTCCGCCGCTCCCGGCAACGCGGCCCGCACCGCCCGCTTCTTCGCGTACGAGATCCGGTCCGGGACCCCGAGCCCCGCCCGCAGCAGCTCCTCGCAGCGCCGCGCCGCCATCAACGGCCCCCGCCCGAGCAGGCTGAACGCCACCGCCCCCTGCTCCAGCAGCCGCGCCGACCCCCGGTCCTCCCTGGTGATCCCCACCTTCACCATCCCCGGCCCGAACCACGCCAGGTACACCGCATACGGCCGCGGATCATCGGCCATCGTGTCCGCCGCCACCGACCGCGACCGGTCCAGCCGCGCGCACTCCCCGCACTGCGCCTGCGTGGCCCGCCCCGCCACGACAGCACGCAGGGGGCACGGATTCCCCCGCACCCCCACGCACCGCCGCTCCCCGACCACCCGGAACCCGATCTCCCGCCCGTACGAGACGGTCCCCCCGGCCCCCGCCCCGTACGACAACGGACTGACCGGCCCGCCCCCGCCCGCGGCCCCGCCCCCGGCCTCCGCCTCCCACCGCAGCCCCGGCACCCCGCCGGCCCAGCTCAGCCCGGCACTCCGCCACTCGCGCCGCCCCGCCCGCTCCCTCTCCATACCGCCAGTGTGTCCTCCACCACTGACAACGCCCCGGCTCCCGCCGGCCAGCCGAACCCCGAACACGAAGAAGCCCCCCGGACTCCGTCCGGGGGGCTTCCCTCACTGTGCACTCGGCAGGATTCGAACCTGCAACCTTCTGATCCGTAGTCAGATGCTCTATCCGTTAAGCTACGAGTGCTTGTCGCTGTGCTTCCGGGCCGTTTTCCGCCCCGTCGGCGTTGCAAGAAGAACATTACATGACCTGCGCCGTCATGCGAAATCCATTCCGCACACCCGGCCTGACCTGCACAAACACTCGGACGAGTGACGGGCGCGTCGCGTCGGGCGCAGTCGCGCCCGGCGATCACTTCCGGAAACCGGGCCCCGCCGCCCGGACCGGTCCCGGGAACGACCGAAGCCCCGGTCCTGGAGGACCGGGGCTTCGATGGTGCTGGCGGAGGCGGAGGGATTTGAACCCTCGATGGGCTTTAAGACCCAAACCGCATTAGCAGTGCGGCGCCATAGACCGGACTAGGCGACGCCTCCAGCACGACCCACACACGCCAGCGCTTGCGCGTTCGCGAGTAGGTGCGTTGCAGATGATGGCACAGCATTGCGCGGTGTCACCAATCGCACCCCACGGTACTAGGCGACCGGGCGGCAGGGCAAAGCACTTGTGACGGCCCGGCGGGGCGTTTCGCCGCGAAGATCCACTTCGTGCCGGCGCAGTGCGGGGGCCGGGTCGGGCGACGGGCGACGGGCGACGCATGATCGTCGGCGCATCACCGCGAAGATCCACTTCAGCCGCGGGGGAGGCTCCGCGGCGACTCCCCGTCATCCGCCGTCACGCCCGCATCCCCAGCCTTTAGACTCCTTCCAGTGACAACGCGCGGCCCGAGGGGAAAAATTGAGGCCGCCGGAGGGTCACCGACTGGGCAAAATGCAGTAATTCAGGGAGGAACCGTCGTCGTGAGCAGCAGGCCATTCCGAGGCGCTGCTCGCCTCGCAGCGATACTCGACGCTCTCCCGGACGGGCTTCTGCTCGTCAATTGCAACGGGACCGTGGTCAACGCCAACACCATCGCCCTGGAGACCTTCGAGGCCCCGGGCACCGCGCTGGTCGGACGCGGACTGCTCGACCTCTTGCCGGAGTTCGACTCCAAGCTGATCCCCGGGTCCATGCGCCGCCCCTCCGGGGTCGACCCGCAGGGCCGCACCAAGCCGGCCCGGATGACCGCCCGACGCACCGACGGCAGCCAGTTCCCCGTCGAGGTCACCAGCGCCAACCTGGAGGACGGGCGGGACGCCTTCTCCGCCGAGCGCCCGGCCGGCGCCACCTCCCTCACCGGTGACGAACTGCTCATGCTGGTCGTACGGGACCTTTCGGGCACCGTCGACACCGAGGCCGAACTGGCCCGTTCCCAGCGGCAGACCGAGATGATCCTGCGCGCCGCCTCCGAGGGCGTGGTAGGGACCGACACCGAGGGCCGCATCGTCCTCGCGAATCCGGCCGCCGCGCAGATCCTGGGCTACCGGGCCAGCGACCTGGGCGGCAAGGAGCTGCACGCGCTCGCCGTGCACTCGCGGGCGGACGGGACGCCGTTCCCGTACGAGGAGTCCCCGCTCGCCGACACCCTGAAGTCCGGGCGCAAGCACCGGGTGCGCGGCCAGGTGCTGTGGGCGAAGAGCGGCAAGCAGGTGCCGGTCGACCTGACGACCGCCCCCGTGCGCGACGGCGAGCAGTTGGTGGGCGCGGTCATGACATTCGCCGACCGCCGCGCGTACGAGGAGCAGGCGGCCCAGCACGCCGAGGAGCTGGGGCGGCTCACGTCCGAGCACGCCGCCGTCGTGGAGCGGATGACCTCCGAGCACGCCGAGGAGCTGTCCGCCACGCGCGAGCGGTACGACGCCGAGGTCGCGCTCGGTCAGGAGCGGTACGAGGAACTGGCCGACCGGCACACCCAGTTGAGCGCGGTGCTCGGCGGCTCCCTGCGCGGCCCCCTGGAGGAGCTGCGGGGCGAGCTGGGCACGCTGGCCGCCGACCCGGCCGGACAGCTCTGGCCCGAGGCCAACCAGGTGCTGCACCACCTGGCCGCCGGATACGCCCGGATGACGACGCTGGTCGACAACGTGCTCGGCTTCCAGCGCCTGGCCTCCGGCGTCGAGCCGCTGGTCAAGGCGAACGTCCTGGTGGACGGGATCGTCGCGGCGGCCGTCGAGGGCGCGGTCGAGCTGATCGGCCCGGGGCGTGCCCAGTTCGCGGTGCACGCGCCCGCCATAGAGGCCGAGGTGGACGGCGTGCGTCTGGCCACCGCCCTGGCCCACCTGGTGGCGGACGTCGCCGGGGTGGACTCCACCGGCAAGGTGGCCCCGGCAGCGGCGCCGGCCGGCGGCTACGTCGACTCGACGATCGTGGTGGCGGCCGCCCAGCGCGGCGAGGTCGTGCGGTTCGAGGTGCGCGGCCCGTACCCGGGCGGCGACCCGGTGCACGAGCCGATCGTGCGGGGCATCGTCCAGGCGCACGGCGGCGTGCTCCAGACGCACGAGGTGCCCGGCATGACCGGCAGCGCGTACGTCCTGGAGGTGCCGATCGGTGACGGCTCCGGTTCCGGGGCCGCCCGGGAGCCGAAGACGGAGCCGCAGCCGGAGACGGAGACGGCGCCTGTCGCGGAAGCCGCCGTGCCCGCCCAGCAGTCCGGCGGCCGACGCGCCCGGAGGTCCTCCACCGACGCCTTCCTCGATGTCGAGGAGAGCGCCCCGGAGGCCCCCGGCGCACCCCCGGAGGCCGCGCCCGGCACGGCCGCCCCCAGCGGGCGGCGCAGGGCCCGTCGCGGCCCCGCCGACGAGCAGCCCGAGCTGATCCCGGCCCAGGGCACCGGCGAGGGCACGGGCGGCACGGGCCGCAGGCGCGGCCGTCCGAGCCCCGGCGAGGAGCCCGCACCGGCCTCCGCGAACGACGGCGCCGGTACGAGCACGACAAGCGCGGGAGGCTCCGGTACCGACGCCCCCGCGCCCGGCACCGGTCAGGCACTCGCGCTGCCGGGCCCGACCAGGCCCGCCGACCCGACCGGCACACATGG
The DNA here is from genome assembly GCF_044751045.1 of Streptomyces sp. NPDC088745. Lineage (NCBI taxonomy): Bacteria > Bacillati > Actinomycetota > Actinomycetes > Kitasatosporales > Streptomycetaceae > Streptomyces > Streptomyces sp. NPDC088745. Next base: position 881,615 of record NZ_JBIVLB010000001.1, on the reverse strand, counting down.
TGCCTCCGGTGCCGCTGCCGGTCCTGCCGAGGGTTCCGTCGTGACGGCCGGTGAAGGCGCCGCCGGGCGTGCCGCGCTCGGTGAGACCGTGCCGCCGCAGGGCGTGCCCCCGCACTCCGTTCCCGCGCAGGGGCTCCCCGCGCAGGGACTTCCGGCTCCGGGACTCCCCGCGCAGAGCACCGCCGAGGCGCCCCGTCGTGCCCCTGCCCCTGCCCCGCACGAGGGCGGCGGCATGCCCGCGCTGCCGCCCGCCCCCGCCGCCCCCGGCCGGCGGCCGGGTGCGGACGGCTCCGCCATGCCCGACGCCCGTACCGAGGGCGGTGCCGGCGCGGGTGCGGACGACACCTCCGGGCAGGAGCAGGTGCTCGCGTCCGCCGGGGCCGCCCGTGCCCAGGCCGGGGGCGGCCGTCGCGCCCGGCGTGCGCTGGCCACCGCCCCGGCCGAGCCCGAGGAGGCGCGGAGCCCGTTCGCGCTGCCGCCCGCCGAGGCGGACCGGGTTCCCGGACGGCCCGGTGACGTACCGCAGGAGCGGTCCGCGCAGGGTGTGCCGGGCGGCTGGCCGACGCCGTCCGCCGACGTGGCCAACCCGCAGGTCCCGCAGAACCCCCAGAACCCGCAGAACCTCCAGAACGCCCCGAGCCCGCAGGCCCCGCAGAACGCCCCGCACCCGCCGGGCCACCCGGCGCCGCAGGCGCAGCCGCTCCCGGCCGAGTCCCCGCACTCCACCCAGGGGCGTGCCTTCAGCGTGCGGACGCTCGGACAGGGCGCGCCGTTCTCGCAGCAGATCGCCCAGCAGCAGAACCAGGTGCTGGGCTCGGGCCGCCGCCGCAAGCTGGCGGCCCCCACCGAGGCCGAACGTCCGGCGGCCGCCGCACTCGCCGGGGCGGCCGAGGCGGAGCCCGAGGCCCGTCCGCACCCGCAGAGCGCCCAGCACACCCCGACCGGCGGCACGCCCACCGGACCGGCCGCCCCGCAGCAGCACCAGCAGCTCATCCCGGAGGCCTCCGAAGGGCGTGCGTACGCCATAGACGCCCCCGACGAGGGCAGCGAGGGCCCGGAGCCGCTGGACGGACCGGGCGGCGCGGTGGAGGTCTCCAACCGGCCCGTGCCGCAGCCCGTGGACGACGAGCTGCCCCCGGAGCCGCTGGACAACCCGCGCCGGCTGCTGGTGTGGCCCGCGCCGGACGTCTCCACGGAGCAGGCACTCAGCGACCGCGGCTACCGGCCGGTGATCGTGCACTCCCGCGAGGAGGTCGACGCACAGATCGCGGCGTTCCCCGCCGCCCTGTTCGTGGACCCGCTGACCGGGCCCATCACCCGTACCGCGCTCCAGTCGCTGCGTCAGGCGGCCGTCGCGGCGGAGGTGCCCGTGCTGGTCACCGCCGGACTCGGGCAGGCGACGCGTGAGGCGGCGTACGGGGCGGACCCGGCCGTGCTGTTGAAGGCGCTCGCACCGCGCGACAGTGAGCAGCACCCGCCGCGCGTTCTGCTGATCGAGGAGCACGAGGAGATCGCGCAGGCGCTGACCGCGACGCTGGAACGGCGGGGCATGCAGGTCGCACGCGCCGCGACGGACACCGAGGCGGTCAACCTGGCCACCCAGATGCGGCCGAACCTGGTCGTGATGGACCTGATGCTGGTACGCCGCCGCCGGGCGGGCATCGTCGACTGGCTGCGTGCCAACGGGCAGTTGAACCGCACCCCGCTGGTCGTCTACACGTCCGCCGGACTCGACCAGGCACAGCTGCCGAGGCTGTCCTCGGGCGAGACGGTGCTCTTCCTGGCGGAACGGTCCACAAGCGCAGAGGTACAGGGCCGGATCGTGGACCTGCTGGCGAAGATCGGCACCAACTGACGTACGGAGAGGGATGTTTCACGTGAAACATCCACTTCCGGGGTGGCCTTCGGCGGTGTTTCACGTGGAACACCACGAGGGCCGGGGCGGTGTTCCACGTGAAACACCGCCCCGGCCCTCGCCGCCCGCTCAGAGCTGGGTGACCTCCAGCTCCCCGTCCGCGTAGCTCTTGCGGATCACCTTCTTGTCGAACTTGCCCACGCTGGTCTTCGGCACCGCCGGAATCAGCGCCCAGCGCTCGGGAAGCTGCCACTTGGCGATGCTCTGCGCGAGGAAGTCGCGCAGATCGGTGTACGAGACCGTGGCGCCCTCGGTGAGGACCACGGTGGCCAGCGGGCGCTCGCCCCAGCGCTCGTCCGGGACGGCCACGACGGCGGCCTCGGCGACCTCGGGGTGGGCCATCAGGGCGTTCTCCAAATCCACGCTGGAGATCCACTCGCCGCCGGACTTGATGACGTCCTTGGCCCGGTCGGTGAGGGTGAGGAAGCCTTCCGGGCTGATGACGCCGACGTCGCCGGTCTTCAGCCAGCCGTCCTCGCTGACCTTGTCCTCGGGGCGGAAGTTCTCGCCGCCCGCGCCGCCGTAGTAGGAGCCCGCGATCCAGGCGCCGCGCACCTCCAGCTCACCGGCGGACTCGCCGTCCCAGGCCAGGACTTCGCCGGACGGGCCGACCAGCCGCGCCTCGACGCTCGCCGGGAGGCGGCCCTGGGTGATGCGGTACGGCCACTCCTCCTCGGGGGTGAGCCCGGCCGGAGGCCGTGCCATGGTGCCCAGCGGGGACGTCTCGGTCATGCCCCAGGCATGGCAGAGGCGGACGCCCAGCCTGTCGTACGCCTCCATGAGGGCCGGCGGGCAGGCCGAGCCGCCGATGGTGACCTGGGCCATGGAGGACAGGTCGCGCGGGTTCGCGGTGACCTCGGCGAGGAGGCCCTGCCAGATGGTGGGCACCGCGGCGGCGTGCGTGGGGCGCTCGCGCTCGATCATCTCGGCGAGCGGGGCGGGCTGGAGGAAGCGGTCGGGCATCAGCATGTTGATGCCGGTCATGAAGGTGGCGTGCGGCAGGCCCCAGGCGTTCACGTGGAACTGCGGGACGACGACGAGGGTGGTGTCCTGGTCGGTGAGGCCCATGGACTCGGCCATGTTGACCTGCATGGAGTGCAGGTAGATGGAGCGGTGGGAGTAGGCGACGCCCTTGGGCTCCCCGGTGGTGCCGGAGGTGTAGCAGAGGGCCGCGGCGGAGCGCTCGTCGATGTCCGGCCAGTCGAAGGTGGTCGGGCGGTCCGCTATCAGCTCCTCGTACTCGTGGACCTGGGGGTCGCACCCGTCGAGGAGGGACCGGTCTCCGGGGCCCGCGACGACCACGTGCTCGACGGTCGGCAGGTGCGGAAGGAGCGGGGCGAGCAGGGGCAGCAGGCTGCCGTTGGCGATGACCACGCGGTCGGCGGCGTGGTTGACGATCCAGATCAGTTGCTCGGGGGGAAGGCGCAGGTTGAGGGTGTGCAGCACCGCGCCCATGGAGGGGATCGCGAAGTACGCCTCGACGTGCTCGCCGTTGTTCCACATCAGGGTGGCGACCCGCTGGTCGCCGACGACGCCGAGTTCGTCGCGCAGGGCGTTCGCCAGGCGGACGGCGCGCTCGCCTGTCTCCGCGAAGCTGCGGCGCTGCGGCTCCGCCTCGCCGGTCCAGGTCGTGATCTGCGACTTCCCGTGAATGGTCATCCCGTGCTGCAGGATGCGGGTCACGGTCAGCGATACGTCCTGCATGGTGCTGAGCACGGCGTCCTCCCGATGGGCGCGCGAAAAGGCACAAAGAGCCCGGCGGCGAAATGTCGCCCGTGGCTGTGCGGCCGATTCTGCGCGCGTACCCGGTGGTATGTCACTACCTGGAGGTAACCAAAACGCAGGCAAAATCCGGGAGCCCGCCGGAGGGATCTCCGCCGGTCAGCGCACCGGAGTCAGCTCGGGGTCCTCGCGGAGCTTGCCGAGGGCGCGCGAGACGGCGCTCTTGACCGTGCCGACGGAGACACCGAGCACCTCGGCGGTCTGCACCTCGCTGAGGTCCTCGTAGTACCTGAGGACGACCATGGCGCGCTGCCGCTCGGGGAGCTTCATGATCGCGCGCCACATGGCGTCGTGCAGCACCTGCCGCTCGGCCGGGTCCGGTGCGGGGGCGACCGAGGACGTGCTCGGCTCGGGCAGCTCCTCGCAGGCGAACTCGTCGACCTTGCGCTTGCGCCACTGGGAGGTGCGGGTGTTGACCAGCGCCCGGCGCACGTAGCCGTCCAGGGCGCGGTGGTCCTCGATGCGCTCCCAGGCGACGTACGTCTTGGTCAGGGCGGTCTGCAGCAGGTCCTCGGCATCGCTGGGGTTGGCCGTCAGCGAGCGCGCGGTGCGCAGCAGGACCGGGCCCCGGGCCCGGACGTAGGAGGAGAACGACGGGTACCCCGGGAAGGCGGAGCGGCCGGGGTTCGCGGTGTGCCCGGCGTGCCCGGTGGCGGCCTTCGATGCGCTGGTGCAGACAGGCGTGGTCATGTGTTCCACGCTAGAAGTGGCGGCGGCCCCGGGGATCGGCCCCAGGTCCCGAAGGCGTCTCCGCCTCAGGTTGTAGGGGTGGGGCAGGCCCCACCTCCTGAAGGTGGAGGGGGGCCGGGGGGAAGTCAGGGTCGGGACGGCGGCGGGGTCGGGGTCGGGGGCGCGGAACGAGGCCGTGGAGCCCCGGCGGGGTCACTCCCAGGTGCGGGCGACCAGGGCGTCGATGCGGTTGCGGTCGATGTTGAGCCGGTGCCCGCCGTGGGTCTCCTTGACGTTGCCGGCGTACTGGTGGATGCGGCGGTGCGGGGACCAGGCCCGGGGGCTCAGCGACGGCTCTCCGGACACCGAGGGCTTCTTGCCCCAGCGGGCGAACCACACCACCGTGGGCAGGTCCTTGAACTTCGCCCGGCGGGCCCACTCCAGGTGGGCGACGCCGGAGTCGGCACTGCTGTAGTAGCCGGGGAAGTAGCGATGGCGGCGCAGCTCGCGGTTCCAGGCGCGCACGAAGTCCAGGGTACGGGCGGCGCAGGCCCGGTTGCCGGTGTCGTACGCCTCCATGTCGAGGTAGAGCGTGCTGCCGGGGATCATGCCGTGCCAGCGGGCGCGGTTGACCGCGTCACGGGCCTCCGCGGCTCCCTGGCGCCAGGGGTCGCGGCCGATCGTGAGGCTGCGCTTGTGCTTGAGGGTGACGCACGGGGACTGGGAGCCGACGTACACCGGCAGCAGGAACCAGCCCATCCGGTCCACCGACTTGATCCACTGCTTGTTGAGGTTCGTCTGGCGCGGACAGCCGCGGGCCCGGCCGCCGAAGTAGATGCCGACGGCGCGGTACGGGGAGGAGCGCCACGCCTTCATGGTGGCGACGGAGGGGGCCTCGCAGGTGTCGAAGGCCCAGCCGTTGAAGTGCACGGGCCGCCCCGAGTACGGCCTCGCCGCCGCCCCGCCCGCCGCGGGCTCGGCCGCCGCCCGCGGTGCGGGCAGCGCCAGGGTGGTGAACAGGGCGACGAGTGCGACCGCGAGCGCCGCCCACCTGAGGGAGGAACATTTTCGTACGTACGGTACGTACGCTGAGTCAGAGAATCGGTACATAAGGTGAGCTAACGGTCATTCAGCACCGGAGTCCACGACTCACGCCGGGGCGGTCAGCAATCGACGCCCAGGATCAACCCGGATGTGGGAACGCCGGTGCCCGCCGTCACCAGCGTCCGTGCCGCGCCCTCGACCTGGTTCGCCGAGGTGCCGCGCAACTGCCGGACGGCCTCGGCGATCCCGTTCATGCCGTGCAGGTACGCCTCACCGAGCTGGCCGCCGTGCGTGTTCAGCGGCAGGGCGTCCGCCGCGACGAAGTCGGCCGCCTCGCCGGGCTCGCAGAAGCCGAACTCCTCCAGCTGCATCAGCACGAACGGCGTGAAGTGGTCGTAGAGGATCCCCACATCGATGTCGGAAGGCGCCAGCCCGGAGGTCCGCCAGAGCTGTCGCGCCACCACGTCCATCTCCGGCAGCCCGGTCAGGTCGTCCCGGTAGAAGCTGGTCATCGCCTCCTGCCCACGCCCGGCGCCCTGCGCGGCGGCCACGATCACGGCGGGCGGCTGCGCGAGGTCGCGGGCCCGCTCGGCCGTGGTCACCACGACCGCCTGGCCGCCGTCGGTCTCCTGGCAGCAGTCGAGCAGCCGCAGCGGCTCCACGATCCACCGCGAGGCGGCGTGGTCGGCCAGCGTGATCGGCTTCCCGTGGAAGTACGCGGCCGGGTTGGTCGCCGCGTACCGCCGGTCGGTCACCGCGACGTGTCCGAACGCCTCGGGGGTGAGCCCGTACGTGTGCAGGTAGCGCCGCGCCGCCATGGCCACCCAGCTCGCCGGCGTGAGCAGCCCGAACGGCAGCGCCCACCCCAGCGCCGCCCCCTCCGCCGACGGCTCCCTGCGCTGCACCCCGGACCCGAATCTGCGCCCCGAGCGCTCGTTGAACGCCCGGTAGCAGACCACCACGTCGGCCACCCCGGACGCCACGGCCAGCGCCGCCTGCTGCACGGTCGCGCAGGCCGCGCCGCCGCCGTAGTGGATGCGGGAGAAGAACGACAGCTCGCCGATCCCGGCCGCCTGCGCGACGGTGATCTCGGGGCTGGTGTCCATGGTGAAGGTGACCAGCCCGTCGACGTCCGCCGGGACCAGCCCGGCGTCGTCGAGTGCCGCGTGCACCGCCTCGACCGCCAGCTTCAGCTCGCTGCGCCCGGAGTCCTTGGAGAACTCGGTCGCCCCGATCCCCACGACCGCGGCCTTCCCGCCCAGCTCGTCCGCCCGGTGGATGCTCACGCGCGCTCCTCCTCGGGGGCGTCGGGGCCCGAGGAGGGCTCCGGGACCCCGGGGGTCCGGAGGGTTCCGGTGAACGCCACCTTCACCGTGCCGGTGACGTGGTGGCCGATGCCGTTCACGCCGACCACGCGGATCTCGGCCGTGCCCGCGGGGCCGTCGACCTCGCTGACGGTCCCGCGCAACACCATCGTGTCCCCCGGATAGTTGGGTGCGCCGAGCCGGATCCTCACCGCCCGCAGCCGGGCCCCGGGCCCGAGCCGTTCGGTCACGTACCGTCCGACCAGCCCGTTCGTCGTCAGGATGTTCATGAAGATGTCCGGCGACCCCTTCTCCCGCGCGGCCTCGGCGTCATGGTGCACGTCCTGGTAGTCGCGTGAGGCCACCGCCCCGGCGACGATCAGCGTCCGCGTCACCGCGATCTCCAGCGGTGCCAGCTCCTCGCCGGCCCGCAGCTCCCGTACCCCTCCGGAACTCATCCCCACGCCCCTTCCTCCGCCACCAGCAGCTCCCCGAGCCTCTCCAGCGCCTGGCCCCCGCCGCCCAGGTACGCATCGATCTGCCGGCCCCAGAGGAAGTGCCGGTGCGCCGGGTGCGCCAGGTCCGCGCCCACCCCGCCGTGCAGGTGCTGCCCCGCGTGCACCGCCCGCCGCCCGGCCTCGGACGCCCACCAGGCCGCGGTCAGGGCGTGCGTCGCGTACGGGAGGCCCCGGTCGTACCGCCAGGCCGCCTCGTACGCGGTGACCCGGATCGCCTCGGTGTCCATGTGCGCTTCGGCGGCCCGCAGCTGGACCCCCTGCTTGGTGGACAGCGGCCGCCCGAACTGCTCCCGCTGCGAGGTGTACTCGGCGGCCCGCGCCACCGCGCCCGCGCACACCCCCGCCTGGAGACCCGCGTAGGCGATCGTCGCCGCCCCCCGCACGCTCTCGTACGCCCGCGGACCCGGCCCGCCCAGCCGCTCCGCCCGCGCCCCGTCCAGGGTGAGCCGCCCCGCCGCCCAGGGCGCCGTGGTCTCCACCGGCGCCACCCCGACGCCCGCCTCCCCGGCCCGTACGATCCACAGCCCCCGGTCCGCGTCCGGCACCAGCACATGCGTGGCGTCCCGCAGCCACGGGACCACCGGCACCACCCCGGACAGCGCACACGCGTACGAGCCGTCTCCGGTTTCCGCACCGCCGCTCACCCGAACGCGTCCGGGGCCGGTGGCCGAAAACGCACCCACGGCCACGAGGGAACCGTTTCCGAGCCCCGGGCCCATCGTTTCCCGCTGTTCTCGCGTCCCGAAAGCGCCGATCGCCAGCACACCCGCGACACTCGTGGCCGCAAACGGAACCTGCGCCGTGGTCCGCCCCTGCTCCTCCAGCAGCAGGACCAGCCCCAACAGGCCCACCTCCGCCACCGCTTCCAGCAGTCCCGCCCCGCCCAGCCGCTTCCACAGCTCGGCGTCGCTGCCCGTGCCGGCCGCCGCCAGCCGCTCGTGCGTGGCCAGATCGCCGAAGATCCGCGCCGCCAGGTCCCGCGCGGCCCGCTGCTCCTCGCTCGGAGTGAAGTCCATCCCGGTCACCCCTCGCCCCGCGCGTCGCCCGCACCGTCCACGGCCCGGAACACCGGCAGTTCCAACTCCGCGTCGTACCGCTGGAACTCCGCCCTCACCCGCATCCCGATCCGCACCCGCCCGGCCGGCACCCCGACCACGTTGCTGATCATCCGCACGCCCTCGGCCAGCTCGACCAGGGCGACCGCGTACGGCGGATCGAAGGCGGGGAAGACCGGGTGGTGCATGACCACGTAGCTGAAGACCGTGCCCTCGCCGCTCGCCTCGACGGTGTCCCACCGCGCGGAACCGCACCCGTTGCACCCGGGCAGCCACGGAAACCGCAGCAGCTCGCACGTCCCGCAGCGCTGGATCAGCAGCCGGTGCGCGGAGACCCCCTCCCAGAAACCGGCATTGTCGCGGTTGACCACCGGCCGCGGCCGCAGCACGGGCGGCACGTCCTTCGGCGGCTCCGCCCGGGCCGCTGCCCTGGCCCCCGCCCGGTCCTCCGCCGGGGCCTCCGTCCGGACCTCCGCGCGCTCCTGTGCCGCCGCTCCCTGTGGAGTTGTGCTCGCAGCCGGGTCTTCGCGGCGTCGCCCCGGGGCGTACTTCAGGATGCGGAAGCGGTGCGTGCCCGCCAGTTCCCCGTCCCCGAAGACGTCCGTCCGGGTCGTGACGAAGTACCCGGAGCCCAGCTTGGTCGTCTTGCGGTCGGACACCGACTCGATCACCGCGTCGAAGGTGATCCGCTGTCCGGGCCGCAGGTCCCGCACGTACTCCTGCTCGCAGTCGGTGGCCACCACCGACGTGCACCCGGCGCCGTCGAGCAGCGCGAACAGGTCCTCGTACGCCGGCGAACGATCCGTGTGCCCGGACAGGCCGCCCATCGTCCAGGCCTGAAGCATCGTCGGCGGAGCTGTCGCGTCCGGCCCCCCGTACGCCGGACTGGTGTCTCCCATCGCTTCGCACCAATGCCTGATCATCGGCTCGTTGACCAGGTCCTTGCCCACTGCCGAGGAGGCCGCCGTCTGCCCCTCGTACTTCTTCAAACGGGCGTGGAATCCGTCGCGTTCCCCATCGTCATAACTTTCTGTGACGAATTTCCGCTTTCCCGCACCGTCCGTCACGGACCGGTCGCTCGTCGAGTCACCCGTCACCGCTTGGCCCTCCGCATCCCGAGCCGCATCGTCGCCACGATCTCCCGCTGCACCTCGCTCACCCCGCCGCCGAAGGTGTTGATCTGCGCGGCCCGGTTCAGCCGTTCCAGCTCGCCGTCCCCGAAGACGCCCGGCGAACCGGCCCGCACCAGACCCGCGTCGCCCACCACCTCCTGGCAGAGCCGGTAGACGGCGACCGCGCTCTCGGTGCCGACGAACTTCACTCCGCTCGCGTCGCCCGGTGCCAGGGTTCCCGCGCCGACATCGCCCACCAGCCGCCAGTTCAGCAGCCGCACCATCGCGAGCCGGGCGTGCGCCTCGGCCAGACAGGCCCGCACCCAGGGCTTCTGACCTGGCATTTCCCCGGTCTCCGGGTCGATGCGCCGAGCGTGGGCCAGAGCTTCGGCGTACACGTCCTCGGCCTGCATCCCGATGGCCGCGAGGGCCACCCGTTCATGGTTGAGCTGGTTGGTGATCAGCCCCCAGCCCTCGTTCTCGGCCCCCACGAGATGGGCGGCCGGGACGCGTATCCCGTCGTAGTAGGTGGCGGTGGTGGTCAGGCCGCCGACGGTCTCGATCGGCGTCCAGGAGAAACCGGGCGCGTCCGTCGGGACCAGGACGATCGATATCCCCCGGTGCTTGGGGGCTTCGGGATCGGTGCGGCAGGCGAGCCAGATCCAGTCCGCGTTCTGGGCGTTGCTGGTGAAGACCTTCTGCCCGTCGATCAGCCACGTCTCGCCGTCCGCCGACCGCACGGCGCGGGTACGCAGCGACGCGAGGTCCGTGCCGGCCTCGGGCTCGCTGTAGCCGATCGCGAAGACGAGTTCGCCGCGCAGGATCCGCGGCAGGAAGAACTCCCGCTGCGCCTGGGTCCCGTACTTCATCAGGGTCGGGCCGACCGTGTTGAGCGTGACCATCGAGACGGGGGCGCCCGCCCGGTACGCCTCGTCGAAGAACACAAACTGCTCGTCCGGACCGCGTCCTTGGCCCCCGTACTCCCGCGGCCAGCCGAGCCCGAGCATCCCGTCGGCGCCGATCCGCCGCAGCAGGGCGCGCTGCCCGGCCGGGTCCGGCGGCGGCCCGTGCGGCATCAGCTCGCGGAAGTACGAACGGAGTTCGGCGCGCAGCCGTCGCTGGCGCCCGGTCGGTGCGAGGTGCACGGCGGTGGCCTCCGGCTGGTGTCCGGACGTACGGAGCAGAGTTCCTGACTGTCCGTCAGATTCCGTGACCGTGTCAAGAGGCGGGGACCGCACGCACACATGCCTGTGCGGCGGCGCCGAAGCACCGCCGCACAGGCAGTCATTCACCCCGCAGCACGGCCCCCCATCAGGCCGTGCGGCACTACCAGAGCTCGGTGAAGCTCACCGCGACGTTGTAGTTGCCCTGCTGGATGGCCGTGTCGTCCGAGTCGTTCACCGCGGCGGTGTTGTTCTGGTTCGAGGCGCCGGCACCGGTGGCCACCTGCTGCGTGGAGACGGAGTTGCCGTTGTTCGTGCCGCCCACGCCGGTGCCGATCTGCGTGGCAACGGTCGCGTTCGATCCGTCGTCCGCGAAGGAACCGTTGTCGGCCGTGGCAACACCCGTGAAGAGGGCGGCCGCGAGGGGGAGAGCGGCGACAGCGGCGATGACGCGAGCGTTACGGATACGTGCCATGTCAATTCCTCCAGGAACTGTTAAGTACGGCTGATACCGAGAGAGTCGGCCGACCGCCTCGGCGCTGGTGTCGACGTCGCGACATCAGGTTGACCCACCGAATCCCCGGCGAACCACCCCCCACGCGCTTATTCGCTCGCAAGCGTGAGCTTTTGTCGATAAACCCCCGACCCCGTCGCAAATCCCCCTCCTACTGGCCAAATAGCCCACAGAGTCCAGTAACCCCATAAGAGGAACCGTTCCGGCACATTTTCAGCCAACTTTCCCGGCTTCCCTTATTCGAACATTCGTACGACGATGGAGTTATGGCCACTCCAGACCGGCTCACCGCCACCCTGGCCCTCGCCCACGCGCTCTCGGCCGCGGAGCGCGGACTGCCCGTCATCCCGCTGTCCCGCACCAAGCTCCCGGCCCTGCCCTCGCCGCACCGCGAAGAACCCCCCGCGGCAGGCCCGCCCTGCCGTGGCGCCTGCGGCCTGACCGGGCACGGCGTGCACGACGCCTCCACCGACCCCGCGGTGGTGCGCGCCCTGTTCGCCGCCGCCCCCTGGGCGACCGGTTACGGCATCGCCTGCGGCCGGCCCCGGCACCACCTCATCGGGCTCGACCTGGACACCAAGCACGGCGCCGATCCGCTCGCCGCCCTCCACCGGCTCGCCCGGGACCACGGCTTCACGATCCCCGCCACCCTCACGGTGCTCACCCCCTCCGGCGGCCGCCACGTGTGGCTCACCGGACCGCCGGGCGTCCCGGTGCCCAACTCCGCGAGCCGCCTCGCCCCGGGCGTCGACGTCCGCGGCGCGGGCGGCTACCTGGTCGGACCGGGCTCCCTCACCACGGCCGGCGTCTACCGCCTGGCCCCCGGCACGGCCCACCTCCCGGCCGCCCCCTGCCCGGGCCCCCTCCTCGCGCTCCTCACCCGGGAGCGCCGCAAGCCCCCACCGCCGGCCCCGTTACGTACCGCGCACGGACACGGACTGGTGGAATTCGTCCGCACCGCCCACGAGGGCCAGCGCAACACCCGCCTCTTCTGGGCCGCCTGCCGCGCCTACGAGAACGGCCTCGGCGAAACCCTCGCCGCCGCCCTCACCGCCGCGGCCCTCCACACCGGCCTCGCCCTCCCGGAGATCCACTCCACCCTCGCCTCGGCCGCCCGCCGTTCCACGGGCACCCGCGCCCGGCCCCCGGCCGACGCCCGCCCAGTACCACTCTTCGGGCCGGGCCAGGCACCACCGCGAGGCGGTCGGCATCGCGCATAGGAGGCGATGTACCCGTACGGAGTGACAGCAGCGCACATGTCACCACACGTATGGGTGAGTGTCGGGTCCGGTCGCAGGGGTACGGGGTTGCTGACCGCCCACCGGGGAGGACCCGAACGAATGACGTCCTTCACGGTCGAAATGCCTGGCAGCGACGCTGTACGCGAAAAAAGCGGTACGCCGGAAGGCTTTTCCGGTCGCCTTCGATCAGCAACGTGCGCGTGTCTACACCGTCCTAAACATCCTGATTGTTCAGAATGTTGCTTACTGCCCCAGTTGGAACTATGAAGTTTCGTTGCCGAGGAGCATGACATGCAGACGCGCAAGTGGCTCCCAGACCAGCCCACCTGTATCGGCCGGCACGACTGGCCGGACGACGGGAACAACGGAACGCACATGCGACTGCGAGTCGGCTCCATCGTGGTACTCGATCGGCAGGCGTGGCGGATCCTGGAGATCAACGGTTATCCGGGCGACCGGTGGCCGGACTCCTACGAGAAGGCGTGGCGCGACCACGTGGAACTGTGGTGGCACGCCAACGAACTGCGGCGGGCCAACAACCAGTCGATCAAACCGGTCCCCGAGCAGGCCGAGTTCTACAAGCGCCCGGTGGTGCTGGTGCTGCGCAACGAGAACCTGCCCCGCTCCGCGCCGAAGCACTGGTGCGCTCCCGCCAGCCACGACTGGCGGGTCCTGCCCGAGCACTACGCCGTCTGCCGGGCCTGCGGCGAGCTGCCGCCCTGCCGGCACGGGGAGTACCGCTGGGAGGGCGGCCCCCGCTGGCCGGAGCAGAACGGCGGCATCCCGCTCATGGTGCCGGAGGACTGCTGCATGGGGTGCGCCGAGCCGATCAAGCCACGGGTGCGGACCGTGCGGTTCCCGGGCCCCAACCTCTGGTACCCGGACCTGGGCGAGGACACGGCCGTCTTCCACGGCCGCACCTCCTGCGCCGACCAGGTCGACTGCTACCGGATGCAGTGGCAGACCGAGTACAGCCCCCGGCCCCACGCGGCCCCCTCGCTGCCGGCCGCTCCGGCGTTCCCGGGTTTCGACCACTTCACGCTCCCCCGGACACGGCACGCGCAGGACGTGTCCCACCACCCCCCGCGGGCCTCCCACGAATTCCGTCCCGAGCAGTCCGTGTCGGCCATGTCGTCGCGGCCGACGGAGGAGTGCTCCTCCATGACGGGTGACTTCAGCTCCGTGCACACCCGGTTCGACGCGCACCGGGAGGCTCTGGGGACCGGCACGCCGACGACCGGCGTACCCGCGTCGGCGCCCGCGCCCGTCGCACCCACGTCGGCGTACCAGCCCGCGCCCGCCGTCTCCGGCGCGCCCACGGCAGGCCCGGCGGCACCGGAGCCCCTCCCCGCGGCCGAGGCGCCCGCGCCCGTACCCGTCGTCCCTTCCGTCGAGAGCGTCGAGCCGGCGCTCCGGTCCGCCCAGGAACTGGGCCTGGCCCTGGCGGAACGCCCGGCGTTCCACAACGCGGAGCAGGCGGCCCGAGTGATCGAGGAACTCACCGCCGCGGTCCGGAACATCGCGCTCTGCCTGAACAACCCGGCCGCCCGCGAACGCTCCTGACCCCGGACGGCCGGCTGCCGGCCCGCCGAACGGTCTTCCGGCGGGCGCCGCTCCCGGCACGGGCGGATCAGCAGGAGGCAGGCCCCACGACGAAGGGGTGCCCCCTGGCGGGGACACCCCTTCTGATCAGTGCGCCGACTGACCCGGTGCGGTGGGTGTGGGATTTGAACCCACGGTGACATCGCTGCCACGACGGTTTTCAAGACCTTTCGTAGGTCGGGCGGCTTACCCGATCCCGTGCAGGTCAGGCATGCGGAGCCGCCCCACCTCAGTTGCTACGGTGCTTGCCGTGCCCGCTACGTGCCCCATCACCGTGCGAAGCGGAGAGCAACGGGGAAAGCGCCTGACTCAGCCCAAGCTTTAGCGAACCACTGACCGATTTCCGTGAGGCGCCAATTATCCAGACTGCGCCCGTTGCCCGCCGCCTGCGATGCTCCGGTAATTTGCACGTAACCGTCGGATTCCAAGAATCTGAGGCAGGAACGCTGGCTCAGCGGGTGCTGGAACCGCACACCACCACGCTGCGCAAAGACCTGTAGCCACATGTACTCACTACCTGTGTATCTATCATTAGCCCAAGCAAGCCGCGCTTTAATTACTCGCAGGTCATGATCTTGAATACGCCCAGCAGTATGCTCATGGTGGTGAGCCGCGCACGCCCTGAGAAGGTTACCAAAGACATCAGGTCCACCCTTAGCGCGATCCCAGATGTGACAGTTCTCCTGTGCGGGCATTCGACAGGATGCAAATGGACAAACTCCCCCAACCTCAAGGCGACGATCGCGCTCCAGTGCGGCTGGAAGACCAGGACGGGGTCCGCTCATTTCAATCAGCCCCCATAGTGCTCAAGCGCTTTTCTGGCTACTTCCATTCCAACATCCTTTTGCCGTACGCCACGGCGGCTTCAGGCCAAGAACATGCGCTACATCGGTCAAGGTACGCATAGGGTGACGCATCTCGTGCAGCCTTCTCACTCAAGCGCCTAAAATTATGGCGATCACGAACCCGGCCACAGGGGGAATCAGCAGAGTGATAGATAGTCAGCTCCGGTCCCGGCGTCCATCGCACCAGGCATGGAATCCCCCCACTCTCTTTCGCCACTTTGGCGGCCTTTCGAGTAACCTTCAGCAGCCTAATACTCACTTCCTCTTGCAGTCGAAGCACTTGAGAATGAGACTCTTCCAGAATCTTGGCCCTCTCTCGCTTCAATTCCTCGAACACGTCACCATTACTCACAGTCACTCCTAACAATTCACCGCCAGAACGATAAATTAATACCACCTAGCCCCCTTCGGACAGCCATTTGGTCTCTATTTCCCCGATTCTCGCATCTATCGATCATCTCTCTGCGAGATTTGACCGATGTTGATCGAAACGAAGAGACATCAAGTGGAACCTCTGCCGGGAACCCATGATCTTTAACGCTTCAGATGGGTCGCCGCTGCAACACGACGGCCCCCGATGAGCGTCAGGGGCCGTACACGCTATGTGTTTAGAGTTCGATCTCGCAGCCAATAGGCGCGACTCTGTGCGAAATAGGCTGGGTGATGTGGCCGCAGCTCACCCGTCATACTCTCCGGCGGTGCGTGTTCCAGATTCGTGATCACGCCCACTGAGCCAGAAGTCCGCTGCTTCAGCCACCTGGTCATCACGGCCGGCCACCGGCCGAGCGTAGTGCCGAGTCGTCACGCTGGCGTTTGAGTGCCCGAGCCGGTAGGCGGCCGTCATCACGCCGTACCGGTCGGCGACCCACGTCCCGTGCCAGGCCCGGAGATCGTGCGGCGTGACGTCGGTGAGCCCGGCAGCCGCCACGGCGGGATCGAAGTACGCCTTGCGCCACTGGTTGTAGCGCAGAGACTTGCCGCCGGGCGTGACGAAGAGGAGAGCATCCTCCCCGCCGGGCAGCGTCTCCAAGTGCTGGCCGATCCGCGCCGCGAATGACGGCCCGATCCGCAGGACGCGTTTTTGATGGGACTTGGGGGTATCGAAGACGAGGGTGCCGTTCGCTTAGGCCAGGTTCTCATCGACGAGGATCAGGCCGCCAGACACGTCGATATCCGCTCGCCGCAGTGCGAACGCTTCCCCGACTCGCAGCCCCGCGTAGGCGAGTAACGAGTTAGTGCGTGATAGCGGGTGAGGCGTCGGGCCTGACGGATGGCATGATCCGGGTGTAGCGATCGTGGTCAATCGGACGGTGCTGTCGCATCGGCATGTCACGGGAATCTCTCGGCGGCATCTCGCGTGCCTGGTACAGGAGTTGGCTCTGCCGTGGCAGACCGGCCTCGAAGGACCGACGCCATGCTGCACGAGGAGGGGTCCGGAAGCGGGCCGCGGGTGCCGACGCCCGCCACCAGCTGGTGTTCGTCGACCGGCTGGTGGTCACGCTGATCCATCTGCGGCACGACCTGCCGCATTCGGTGCTGAGCCTGCTGTTCGGCGTCGACCGCTCCACCCTCACCCGTGCGATCGCAGAGATACGCGCGCTCCTTGCCGAGCGGGGGTGTGCCGTCCCCGACCGTCCTGGTCTGCGTCTTCGGACGCTGACGGACGTATGTGCCTACGCCCGGGCCGAAGGCGCCGAACTGCGGCTCGACGCCACCGGGATCCAGGTCCGCAGGCCGCCGGCCAACCGTGGCGGACACCGTGCGTTCGTCTCGGGCAAGAAGAAGCAGAACACGATGAAAGCCACCGTGATCGCCGACTGGCGGGGCCGCACATGGTGGACTGATGCCCTGCGGCCTGAACTCATGCACGACGCCACGGCCGCCCGCAACGAAGGCATCGCTGTCTGCTTCCAGCACTTCGCTGACATTTTCGTAAGTTACTGCGTATTAACATGGTCGTTGCGGAGGGGCGCTGCTTCAGGAGACGGTTGCGGCCGTCCCTCTGGGCTGTCCCTGGGTCGTCCCTAGGCCGTCCGAGGGCGACCATGCTGACAGACGGCACCCACAGATGATCGCCCTCGCCCCGCTCCTGCCTGGGCACGCGCAGTTGATCTGCCGCGACTACCCGCCCTGTGGCCCAACAAAGAAGTGACCCTCACGGCCAGGAGCGGCGCACTCCCTGCGATTCGGGGAGTTAGTAGCCCTGCGGCACTGGGCCATCGACCTGGAAGGGCTGACCGTCACCATGCGCCGCGCTCAGACCGAGTTGCAGGACGACCGGTCCTTCGGCGAGGCGCCGGAGTCCGCGGCCGGGGTGCGCACCGTCTCCTTGCCGGCCGAACTGCTCGACACGGTCACGCACCACCTGCAGCATGTAAAGATCACCAGGAGCACGGCAGGCAATAGCCCGGCGCTATCGAGTCCGCTACGCCGGAGGCCTCCACCACCGTGATAAGCAGCTGCTCGGCACGTCGTAACGGTCCGCGCCGCTGATGCGGCATCTAACCCTGCAATGCTCAAGCCGCTGTAGGTTCGTGGGGTACTACGTATGGAGTGGCGGCACAGCACGTAGGAAGGCAGCAGGAAGGCTCCTTCAGTCGAAGTCCACGGGGAGGCACAGCATATGCGCCCGGGCACTGACAGTCAGCGCATCCTGCAGAAATCAATGATGGAGGGAATTTTAATGCAAGGCAAAGACCAGGGTAAGGAAACCGCTAGTGAAGCCATTCAGAATGATTGGGAAGCCCTTCGATCCGACATCCGAACTCACGCCATGGACTTTAACATTGAGTCACTAGCAAGGCTTTTCAATCAAGGGGAATTGGTTATTCCGGCTTTCGCGCGCCCTATGGTTTGGAGTCAGGTCCAGAAGTCACAGTTCATCGAATCGCTCCTTCTAGACCTGCCCATCCCATCCCTCTTTTTTTCCGAAAATCCAGAGACTTACCAATATTCAGTACTTGATGGAGCACAACGACTGCACGCCGCAATCTCATACTTGCAAGGGGAGTACACACTAAAAGGCCTCACCGACCTCATTTCGGCGAATGAAACCTGTTTTGAGGGTTTGCCGATTCGAATGCAGATGCACCTCCGCATGTCCACAATGCGAGCGGTAATTATCAGTTCAGCATCGAGCACCCACGTGCAGACAGAAGTCTTCTCCCGCCTTAACACCGGAGGAACAGCCCTAACCACCCAGGAACTGCGGAATGCAACACACCAGGGACCGTTCAATACACTTACGGTCGAACTATCCCGTCTGCCGGACTTTCGAAAAGCAATCGGCGCAGGGGCGAACTCAACCGGCAATCTTCGCGACGCAGAATTGGTGCTCCGATATTTTGTCCTATCTGAGGAGATGAATCGCGATTTCGCAATTTCCCAACGTATGTTCACGGAATTTTTGCGGAGAAAGAATGAATCCACATCATCAGAGCTAGAGAAATATCAAACGTCATTTGTAAAGTCGCTGGAGAAGTGCCTAAACGCCTTCGAGGGCGAGGTATTTAGGCGTTGGCGACCGGAATCCGGAAAGGTCGATCCCAGGTTTTCCGTCCCGCTTTATGATGCGCAAATGCTGGCTGTTACTGAATTTTCGCGCGATCTGATCTTTCGACATGCGAACGAAATTCGACTCGGGATGCACAGACTTTTCTCAAGCGGGGAATTCACGAACTCACTGAAGGCGACTACCCCGCACTCGCTTAATTATAGAGTTAGCAGCGTCATGGAGATGATTGAAAGCGTCGCGAGGTAGCTATGCCTACCCAAAAATTTACCACACAACTCGATGACGTCGAAGAGCTATTGCATCTCGCCGAGTCCATTACACTACGCCATCCGGCTTTCTCGTACTTGTCTCAGCGGCCGACTCCAGGTCCTATTCTCGCGGGCGCAGTCGTGCTTCTTTGTGCGCGATTTGAAGAGTTCGTGAAAGACGTCGTTACATATGCGTTGGAGCAGCATCAGGAAGCAGATCCGAACCTGCTTCTTTGGGATCTACCGGAGCAACTGCAGGTGCTCCTAATCTCTAAGAATATGACGGCCGCTTTACAGGCTAAAAGATTTGGAAGGCTACGCAGTCCAGGCGACAGACTCAGGGATGGACTGGCTGTCGCTCAGGACATCACCCGAGGGCGAATCAACGCGGGCAAAGCAATCGAAACCGGCGGGAATCCTGGCCCTGACACGGTTGCTGACTTGATGAAGCTTGTCGGCGTGACGAAACCATGGAATGAGATCGCGAAATATTTCGATGCGATATATGAACCCCCCGCCAGTCCAGAACTTGCGGGCATAGCAGTTGGAGACCTACAGGAGCGGCTTAGAGAACTCGTCGGATTGCGAAACGTTGTCGCTCACAGCGGTGCACGCATCCCCTCCTCTCCGGCAGAGATCAGATTCGATGTTCACTTCACAAGGCATCTCGCGGCTGCGATACACCACGTGCTGAAGGAGCATGTTGACGCCTACGTGCGATCCGTTGGGAGAATTCCAGGAGCGTGGGCGCTCTAATAACGGCTAACACAATGAGGTGGAATGGCCCTGCTGACCGTGCCCGCGTCAGGAGTTGGGTATTGCAACAGGATACGTCCCGCCCTATATCTCACGTCGTGTGCTTAAGTCTCTCGTAAATAATGCCAGCTATAGCCCGCGCGAGCCCGACAGGAATGTCATGGGTCTGCTGCAGCTTCAAGTGACAAATTCAGTTACGCGGCCTGGAGGGCCGGTGTGGTCATGACGGTTTCGTATTCGATGGGCGTCAGTCGGTCGAGGGCGGCTTGTCTGCGGCGTCGGTGATAGGTCCGCTCGCCCCAGGTCACGATCGCGATCCGCAGTTCCTCGCGGGTGGCCCAGCTTTGGCGGTCAAGGACGTTCTTCTGCAGCAGGCTGAAGAAGGATTCCATGGCCGCGTTGTCGCCGGCCGCGCCGACCCTCCCTATCGATCCGGCCATGTGAGGGCGGGCGAGCGACCGGACGAATTTCCTGGAACAAAAATTGTGATCCGCGATCGCTGTGCAGCACGCAGCCGCCACATCGCCGCGTCGGGCCACGGCGTTGTCCAGGGCCGTGACGACCAGCCGGGACTTCATCCCGGAGTCGATCGAGTAGCCCACGATCCGCTTGCTGAAGGCGTCCTCGACCTCGAAGAGATACAACTCCCCCTCACCGGTGCCGTGTTCGGTGATGTCGGTGAGCCATAGCCGGTTCGGCCGGCCAGCTGCGAAGTTCCGGCGGACGAGGTCGTCGTGGGCCGGCAGGCCGGCCTTCTTGCCCCGCCCGCGCTTCTTGTCGAACACGCTCCACCACTGGTTGTCCCGGCAGACCCGCCACGCGGTCCGCTCCGCCATGCCGGCCCCGGCGTCACGGGCCTCGTCGGCCAGGAAGCGGTAGCCGAACTCCGGATCCTCGCGATGGGCATCGAACAGTGCGTTCGCGCGGGCAGCCTGCTCGAACTAGGCCTGACTCACCGGGCATTCGAGCCAGCGGCAGTAGGGCTGCCTGGCGAGCTTGAGGACCCGGCACTCGACCGTGACGGGGTTTTCCGTCGGTGGCCAGCTCTCTCACGAGCGGGTAGATCCTTTTCCCGGCAGATGCGCTTCTGACAGGTAGGCCGCGGCCCGACGCAAGACCTCGTTCTCCTGCTCCAGCAGCTTGATCCGCCGACGTGCGTCCCGCAGTTCGATGCTCTCCTGGCTGGTCGTTCCGGGTTTCACTCCGTCATCGATGTCCGCCCGGCGCATCTACTTCCACAGCGTCATCGCATGGACGCCGAAGTCGGCGGCGACTTGCTCGACCGTCACGCCCGGGCCGCGGTTCCTCGTGAACCGCACGACATCCTCGCAGAACTCTTGCGGACAAGGCTTGGGCACAGCGACATCCTCCCCACCCACCCCACAGAGCAAGCCAGTTCAGATGTCACCCGACCGTGCGACAGACCCAGTTGCGTCTACCGAATACTGCGATGTCTGGGAACGAGCCCGCGCAAAGGTGCTCACTGCCAGCGAAGCCGGGTCTGCGCTCGCTGCCGTGCCTTACTCGCTCAGGCACGCGGGAATCTCGCTCTGGATCAAATCCGGGGTGGACCCTGCGGAAGTGGCCGCTCGCGCCGGCCACAGCATCGCCATGCTGTATCGCTTCTACGCCAAGATCCTCAAAGGTGGTCAGGGCCACTCCAACGCGCTGATCGACCGCGCGCTGGACGAGGACGAACGGCCTTGAACCTGGCCCACAGATGGCCCATACGTACTGGTCAACGTTGGGATACGGGCGAGAAGGAGTGAGACAGTGCACACGCGAAAGGGGTGCTCCCGTGAGGGGAGCACCCCTTTTGACCAGCACTTTCCCTGACCTGGCGGTGGGTGTGGGATTTGAACCCACGGTGACATCGCTGCCACGACGGTTTTCAAGACCGTTCCCTTAGGCCGCTCGGGCAACCCACCCTCGCGTCACCCGCCTGCGGGGACGCGAGGACAGCCTAGCCGGTCAGTTGTCGCCCTCGCGTGCCTGGAGGGTCACTTCGGTGGTGGACTCCTTGCCGCCGCGCGTGTAGGTCAGCTTGACCTTGTCGCCGGGCTTGTGCGTCCAGATCTCGCTGATCAGGGTCGGGCCGCTGTCGATGACGCGGTCCTCGAACTTGGTGATGACGTCACCGGGCTTGAGGCCGGCGGCGGCGGCCGGGCCGTTCGGGGTGATCGCGGGGGTGTTGCCCGCGCCCGATTCGGAGATCTTCGCGCCCTCGCCCTTCTGGTCCATCGCCACCGTCGCGCCGATCATCGGGTAGACCGGCTTGCCCGTCTTGATGAGCTGGTCGGCGACCGTCCTGGCCTGGTTGACCGGGATCGCGAAGCCGAGGCCGATGGAGCCCGCCTGGCCGCTGCCGGAGCCGAAGCCGCCACTGGGGACGGACTGGATCGCGGAGTTGATGCCGATGACCGCGCCGCGGGAGTCGAGGAGCGGGCCGCCGGAGTTGCCCGGGTTGATGGAGGCGTCCGTCTGCAGGGCGCTCATGTACGAGGCCTTGCTGCCCTGGCCGTCGCCCGAGGCGACCGGGCGGTCCTTGGCGCTGACGATGCCCGTGGTGACCGTGTTGGACAGGCCGAAGGGCGCGCCGATGGCGATCGTCGCGTCGCCGACGACGACCTTGTCCGAGTCGCCGAGGGGCAGCGGGGCGAGATCGCCCGCCTTCTTCAGCTTGAGGACGGCCACGTCGTAACCCTGGGCCCGGCCGACGACTTCGGCGGCGTACTTCTTGCCGTTGGAGAAGGTGACGGACAGGTCGCCGCCGTCGGCCGCGGAGGCGACCACGTGGTTGTTGGTCAGGATGTGGCCCTGCTTGTCGTAGACGAAGCCGGTGCCGGTGCCGCCCTCGCCGCTGCCGCTCTGCGCGTCGATGGTGACGACGGAGGGCAGCGCCTTGCTCGCCACGCCCGCGACGCTGCCGGGGTCGCGCTTGAAGTCCTGCGGGTTGCCCGCGGCGGAGATCGTGGTGGACCCGCCCGGGGAGTTCGCCTCGCGGTTCGCCATCCAGAAGCCGATGCCGCTGCCGACGCCGCCCGCCACCAGTGCGGCGACCAGGACGGCGGCGATCAGCCCGCCGCGCCCCCGGCGCTTGGGGGCCGGGGGCTCCTGGCCCAGCGGGGCGCCCCAGGGGTCGCCGCCGCCGTGGCCGCCACCGCCGTGGCCGCCGCCGTGGTGCGCGTCGCCGCCGTGGCCGCTGCCGTAGGCGGTGCCGTACGCCGGGAACGCGGGCGGCGGCGGGGGCCAGGCCGCGCCGGGCGCGGCCGGGTGCTGCTGCGGGGCGGGCTGCTGGGGGGCCTGCGGCGCCGGGGGCTGGTGCGCGGCGGGCTGATGGGCGGGAGGCTGCTGGCCGGGGGGTTGGTGCGCGGCGGACGGCGGGGTCGGCGGGTGTTCCGCCGGGTGCTCCGGGGCCGGCGTCCGGTCGGCGGGCGCCGCCGCGTCGGGATGAGCACCGGCACCGGCACCGGCACCGGCCGCGGGAGCCGCGGGAGCACCCGCGCCCGGGGCGCCGGACGGCTTCGCGTCCTGTTCCGTGGCCGGGACGGGAGACGGCGGTACGGACGGGGCGGCCGGTACCGCAGTGCCCTCGTTCTCGGTGCTCACAGCTCTCTCCTCGGTTCCACGTCGTCCTGTTTCTGATGGTGCGGCACGCTCCGGGAAGCCTGGTCCCGTTGTAGGCCGTTTTCCGCTGTGCAAGTGTGTGCTGTCAGCTTTTCCCACAGCACGTCAGAGCACTGTAAACGGGACCTGTGCGTCCGCTCGTCATCCTTTATTCCGGACCAAACGGACGCACCCGGAACCGGCCTCGAAGCGGCCGAACGGCCCCCTGTTTCCCTCGCGGCCACCCGTTCCCCGCACTGCTTCGCGTACACCTGCCCGCCGGCGGTGACACCATGACGCGGTGACTCACGCACGACAGCAGACCATCCAGGTAGTCGCCCACCGCGGAGCCTCCGAAGCGGCCCCCGAGCACACCCTGGCCGCGTACCGCAGGGCCATCGAGGACGGGGCCGACGCCCTGGAGTGCGATGTGCGCCTGACCGCCGACGGCCATCTCGTCTGTGTCCACGACCGCCGGGTCAACCGCACCTCGAACGGCCGCGGCGCCGTCTCCACACTGGAGCTGGCCGACCTCGCCGCCCTGGACTTCGGGTCCTGGAAGGGCATCGAGGAGAGCGGGGAGCGTCCGGACCGGGACCCGGACCGCGGCGAGCTCACCTCCGTGCTGACCCTGGAGCGGCTGCTCGAACTGGTCGCGGACGCGGGCCGTCCGGTTCAGCTCGCCATCGAGACCAAGCACCCCACCCGGTGGGCGGGCCGGGTCGAGGAGAGGCTGCTGGAGATGCTGCGGCGGTTCGGTCTCGACGGGCCGCCCCGGGAGGCGGGCGCGCCCGCCCCGGTGCGCGTGATGAGCTTCTCGGCCCGCTCCCTGCACCGGGTGAGCCTCGCCGCGCCCGCCCTCCCCACGGTGTACCTGATGCAGTTCGTGACGCCCCGGCTGCGCGACGGGCGGCTCCCGGCGGGCGCCGGGATCGCGGGCCCCGGCATGCGCATCGTGCGCAACCACCCCGGTTACATCGCCCGCCTGCACCGCGCGGGGCACCGGGTGCACGTCTGGACGGTGAACGAGCCGGAGGACGTGGAGCTGTGCGTCCGCCTGGGCGTGGACGCGATCATCACCAACCGCCCCCGGCAGGTGCTCGCGCAGCTCGGCCGCGCCTGACGCCCGGGGACCGGCCCCGGCCGCCGCTGGGAGTGCACCGGCGCATCCGTACCGGATTCGATCGTTACGAGTGCATCATTGGCCAATGCTTGGCCGGTTTCCGGTCCAGGCCATTGGGGAATCCACACCGTGGCGTGGGGCGAAGGAGGTCTCGGGGGTGGCGTTGATGGAGGCACAGGAGGTGCCCACGTCGTCGTGCATGGCCATTCCGCATGGCCCTGCCGGCGTGGGCGCGGCAAGACGTCGGATGCGTACGGAGCTGCGCACCGGAGGGGTGTCGGAATCGGTCGTCGACGACGCGGTTCTGGTCCTTTCCGAACTGCTGAGCAATGCCTGCCGGCACGGCAGGCCACTGGGGGCGGCGGAGGTCGGCGACGGAGCCGTCCGGGCCGCCTGGCAGGTCGGCCCGACGGGACGGCTGACCGTGGAGGTGACGGACGGCGGCGGCCCGACCCGGCCGGTTCCGGCCACTCCCTCGGTGACCGCGCGGGGCGGCCGCGGGCTGAACATCATCAGCGCGCTCGCCCGCGACTGGGGCGTCCGGGACGACCGGGCGTCCGGCGAGGTGACGGTGTGGGTGGTGCTCGAGGAGAGCGACCGGCACAGCGACTTCGCCACGCGCGTGGCACCGCCGGTGCTGGACTTCGCGGTCCCGTTCGACGACCTGGGCTGACGGCCCGCGCCGTCGGGCGGCGCCGGCGCCCGCCGCGCCGGGGACGCACGAGGACGTGCGCGGGACGGGTGAGGACGTACGCCGGACGTGTCCCCCATTGCGGCTAGGCTCGCGCCGACACCGCACTGCCGCAAGGGGAGAAGCACGCATGGCCAAGAAGCGCCCGCAGACCAAGGCCGCCAAGCCGCAGACCGCCAGCAACGAGCCCGTGCCGGTGGTCGGGGCGCGCGAGCCCTGCCCGTGCGGCTCGGGCCGCCGCTACAAGGCGTGTCACGGCCGTGCCGCCTCGCACGCCGTGACCGAGCTGGTCCAGCGCCCCTTCGAGGGCCTGGCCGGGGAGTGTGACTGGGTCGCGCTGCGCGAGCTGGTGCCGGCCGCGACGGTCGCGCTCACCCTGAAGGACGGGCTCCCCGACGGCGTTCCTTCGGTGACCCTCGCGACGGTGCTGCCGATGGCGTGGCCCGCGCTGCGCCGTTCGGACGGCTCCGTCCTCCTCGGCCTGCAGAACGACACCCCCTCCGGCGACCTGAGCCGCGACCTCGCGACCACCCTGCGGCGGGCGCTCGTCGCCGAGCCCGGCAACCCGGTCACCGCCGACACGGCGCCCGCCGACGGCCCGCGGCTGCAGGACCTCCTGGACCCGGACGCCGCCTTCGCGCCGGACGTGCACACGGGCTTCGAGTTCTGGGTGCCGGACGCCGAGAACGGCGCGAACGCCGACCCCGAGGTCGCCGCCTCCCTGGAGCGCGCCAACGCGGCCGCGATCCCGACCGTGCGGCTGACCGGTGTGGACAGTGCGTACTGGTGCGAGACGCCCGAGAAGAACCACCTGCGGTGGGCCATGCCGCACCCGGAGGAGAAGCTCCTGGACGCGCTGGCCCGGCTGCACGCCGCGGGCGCCTCGTCGCTGGGCGAGGACACCCGCCTCGTCGGCTCGTTCCGGGCGCACGGGATCATCGTTCCGGTCTGGGACCTGCCGAGCGCGATGACGGCCGAGGAGTGCGAGAAGCCCGCCGCCGCGTTCGCCGAGCGGCTCGCCGGCGCGCTCGCCTCGGACGCCCCGCTGACGGCCGAGGAGCGGCGCTCGCGCGGCGGCCTCACGAACCGTCAGGTGACGTTGAGCTGACTCCCCGGACGGGGCTCTTCGGGGCCCCTCCGTTGCACGTCGCACAACGGGACGGAGCGGGCGCAGTGACTCCGGTCACAGTGACCCGTACTGACGAGTAAATCCCTGTCTGAATACACGAGATCGAATTTGCGAACAGCAGATCTCTTGTTACCGTTCTAGGAGCCCGGTCGCTGGTGCATCCCCCGTCGCCAGCGATCGGGCCTTTCATTTTTACGGCCTCTTTACGGCCGCGCCGACTCCGGTGAGTTGCTCCCGGAGCGCAGCAGCAGCGGCCCGTCTCCCCGGGCCGCGAATTCCGACACCGCCGTGTACGAGGCGTCCTTCTCGGGTGCCGCCGCCCACCGCTGCGCCGCCGGCTCGCGCGGCGTCTCGCACGACCCCGGTTCGTCCCCGGCGCCGATCGCGCAGCGCATCCGTACGGTACGGCCGGCCGGAGCCATCAGCGTCAGCACGGCGTCGAGTTCCTCGCCCGTGGCGTTGCGGTAGTACGTGCGCGCCCAGGCCCTCCCCGCCTCGGTGAGCACACAGGTCTGCGCCTCGACCCCGTCGGGGGAGGAGACCTCGGGACCGCACCGGGCGCGCACGCGCCCCGGGGCTTCGGTCTCGCGGGGCTTCGGGTCGTCCGTCACGCGCGGCACGCCGGCGAGCGCCCTGCCGGGCTCGGCCGGCGTTCCGGGCGCGGGCCCCGCGGAGGCTCCCGCGAACGGCAGCAGAACGGTGAACACCACGACGGCCGAAAGCCCGATCATGCGGATATTCAAGGGGAGTCCCACCTGTCAACTGCCGGGGAATTCGTGACGGTGGGCCGAAGATATCGACGGTGGGCGCACGGTTCGACGGCCGCGCGCCCAATTCCGCTGAACTCGCGCCGTCTCGCACTCTTACGAGTGAGCGGCGCACGGCGGTCCGCCGCCGCCGCTCACCGAACACGGGTCAGTAGGCGAGCCTGCTGCCGCCGCCGGGAGCACCGCTGCTCGCCACCACCAGGGCGTCCAGCACCGTCTCCACGTCCGGCAGCCAGGGGCGCCCGTCCCCGCCGAGCGCCGGTTCGCGCTCCCAACGCGCCTGCCCCGCACCCGTTTCGGCGGGCGGCAGCACCAGATAGCCGCCGTCGCCGTGGAACCTCAGCGAGGAGGGCACCCGGTCCTTGGCGTACAGGAGTTCACCGAGCCGCTCCAGGGAGTACGGAGCGACCAGCAGCGACCACCGGGTGGACGTCGCCACGACCGGGCCCAGGCGCACCCCCATCCGGTCCAGCGCCACCAGCGCCCGCGCGCCCGCCAGCGCCGGGAGGCTGAGCGCGCAGGGAGCGCGCCCGCCGGTGGCGAGCACCACCGGTGCGTCCGGGCGCTTCTCCCACCACCAGCGCACCATGCGCGCGTCGGTGGTGGCGGCCGGCAGGCCGGGGTCGAAGGGGTGCGCGCCGGGCACCACGCACTCGGGGTCGGGACAGGCGCAGCGAACCGCCGCGCCCGCGCGGCCGTCGGCCGCCGTCAGCCCCACGCCCGGCAGGACCGGCCACTGCCACACGGTGGCGCAGGTGAGCGCCGTACCGGGCAGGACCGACCGCTCGCTCCGCCGGAACCGGAGCCTGCGTCGCCTTCCGAGGATCTCGCGCATGAGCGCTCGTTCCTTTCCGTTGAACGCCGAGGTCCACATGACTACTGCACTCACTGCTGCACACTGCGCGTACTTACGGGACGTATTTCAGAGCCACTCGACAGCCTGCGGTACGGCAGCCCCACAGGGGCCGAGCGCGGAACGTGGCGGGGGGTGGCGCGCACAGGGCGCTTTCCCGTCCCCGAGGGACGTCGCCGTCGTTTCCGGTGGTGCTGATCCCTGGTGCTGATCCCTGGTGCCTGAACGGTCCCTGACCGTCATTCGGAACGGCGCCGGGCCCACAGCGGATAGGACGCCTGCGCCTGCCGCCGGGTTCCGGGCCGACGGCGGCACGGCCGCAGTCCCCCGGTCATCACCTGAGGCAGATACCCAGCACGGCCGATATGACGCGCTGTCGAACGCCCTCAGTCGACCGCAAATGCGGGTACGGGGCGGCTTTTTCCGGCCAGGTACACATTCCTCTGTTTTCCCAGGGACACCATCAATCCCTCAAGGACAATGCTGGACATGGCCTTACATCTGCGTGTAGATGTGGATCCATTGATAGCGGCGCAGAATGACATGGGGGTTTGCGATGCTATTGAGCAGAACGCACCAGGTGGAAAGCCGGCTGACATGAGCGCCCCGAACGTGCCGAAAGTGGCCGGAATCGATCCACTGGTTCCGCCCCCCGCGCAGACTCCCGCGCCTGCGGGAACGCCCTCCGTCCCCACGGGAGCGGTGATCCAGGACCGGCTGGCGGGCTGGGTCTCGGACCTGACCACCCTGCACGAACTGACCGAACGCCTGGTGGCGACGGGCACCCTCGACGAGGCGCTGCACGAGGTGGTGCGCGCCGGAGCCGCCCTCGTCGGGGCCCGCCGGGGACTCGCCGTGCTGGAGCCGGCCGACGGCCTCGGGCCCGCCAGCACCGTCGGCCTCGGTCTCGCGCACGCCGACCTCGGCCACATCGAGACCGTGCCGCGCGACGCCACCGCGTACGGCCGCTTCCTCGAAGGCGTCGCCGGGCCCGGTGACGGCGACCCGGGCGCCAGCCCCGACCTGCTGCACGAGGAGGGGCTCGACCCGCTGCACCGCGAGGTCGCCCGCCGCCTCGGTTACGCCGCCAGTTACGCGCTCCCCCTCGCCGGGGCCGCCGGTCGGCTCGGCGCGGCCGTCTGGCTGTACGACGAGCCCGCCGAACCGGCGGAGCGCCAGCGGCACCTGGTGCGGCTCTACGGCCGGTACGCCTCCGAGCACCTGGCCCGGCTGCTGGAGCTGGAGCGGGCGCGGGCGCAGGTGCGGGCCCTGACCGAGGAGCTGCTGCCCAGCCGCCTGCCCCGGGTCGCGGGCGTACGGCTGGCGGTGCGCCACCGGACCGGGCCGCGCGGCGGCGGCGACTTCTACGACGCGCTGCCGCTGCCGGAAGGGGCGCTCGGTCTGGTCGTCGGGTCGGTCACCGGCGCCGGGCCCAGTGCGACCGCCGCGATGGGACGGCTGCGGGCGAGCATGCGGGCGTACGCCGTCATGGAGGGCGAGGACCCCGTCGCCGTCCTCTCCGACCTGGAGCTGCTGCTGCGGCTGACCGAGCCCGCGCGCTCGGCGACCGCGCTGCTGGCGTACTGCGAACCGGCCAAGCGGAAGATCGTGCTCGCCGGGGCGGGGCACACCCCGCCGCTGATCGTCGGCGAGCGGCGCACCGAGTACGCGGAGACGTCGCTGTCGGCTCCGCTGGGGATGCTCTCGTGCTGGGAGGCGCCCAGCGTGGACATCAGCCCGCACCCGGGCGAGACCGTGCTGCTCTACACCGACGGACTGCTGCGCCGCACGGGCGACCCGATGGACCGGGCGTTCGCGCGGCTGCACGCGGCGGCGGCGGGCGTGCCGAAGGCGGTCCGGAACGACCCGGGGGCGATCTGCGACCACGTGCTGCGCACGGTGCTGCCCGACGGGCTGGACGCGGTGGACTCGGCGGAGGACGTCGTGCTGCTGGCGGCCCGCTTCGACTGATCCCGCGGCCCGGACGGGACCGCCGGGGCGCCGACGGGGGCCGGTGCGGCCCGGTGCGGATGGATTCCTCACAGTTGTCCACAGGCCGGGGAGCGATCGACCGCACGGACATACGATGGAGAACCAGGAGGCGGGAAACCCCTGGTCCCTGTGTCGTATGAGGAGACGTGTCGTGTCTGAGGAGCTCAAGCCGGAGACCCCGGAAGTTGTGGACGGCGAGGCCGAAGCCACGGAGGAAGAGCCCATCAAGCAGCGCAAGAACGGGCTGTACCCGGGTCTGTCCGACGAGCTCGCCGAGAACATGAAGTCCGGCTGGGCGGACACCGAGCTGCACGGCCTGGAGCCGATCGCGCAGGCCGAGCACACCGCCGCCCGCCGCGCCGCGCTCTCCGCGCGCTTCCCGGGCGAGCGCCTGGTGGTCCCCGCGGGCAACCTCAAGACGCGCTCCAACGACACCGAGTACGCCTTCCGCGCCTCCACCGAGTACGCGTACCTGACCGGCGACCAGACCCAGGACGGCGTCCTGGTGCTGGAGCCGACCGAGTCCGGGCACGACGCGACGGTCTACCTGCTGCCGCGCTCCAACCGGGAGAACGGCGAGTTCTGGCTGGACGGCCAGGGCGAGCTGTGGGTCGGCCGCCGCCACTCCCTCACCGAGGCCGAGCAACTGCTGGGCCTGCCCGCCAAGGACGTCCGCGAACTGCCCAAGGCGCTGCGCGAGGCCACCGGCCGGGTCCGCAACGTCCGCGGGCACGACGCGGGCATCGAGGCCGCCCTCGCCGACAAGACCACCGCCGAGACGGACGAGGAGCTGCGCGTCTACCTCTCCGAGGCCCGCGTGGTGAAGGACGAGTTCGAGATCGGCGAGCTCCAGAAGGCCGTCGACTCCACCGTCCGCGGCTTCGAGGACGTGGTGAAGGTCCTGGACAAGGCCGAGGCCACCTCCGAGCGCTACCTGGAGGGCACGTTCTTCCTGCGCGCCCGCGTCGAGGGCAACGACATCGGCTACGGCTCGATCTGCGCCGCCGGCCCGCACGCCACGACGCTGCACTGGGTGCGCAACGACGGCGCGGTGCGCTCCGGCGACCTGCTGCTGCTCGACGCCGGCGTGGAGACGCACACCCTCTACACCGCCGACGTGACGCGCACGCTGCCGATCAACGGCACGTTCTCGCCGCTCCAGAAGAAGATCTACGACGCGGTGTACGAGGCCCAGGAGGCCGGTATCGCGGCCGTCAAGCCCGGCGCCTCCTACCGCGACTTCCACGAGGCCGCCCAGCGCGTGCTCGCCGAGAAGCTCGTCGAGTGGGGCCTCGTGGAGGGCCCGGCCGAGCGCGTCCTGGAGCTGGGTCTCCAGCGCCGCTGGACCCTGCACGGCACCGGTCACATGCTGGGCCTGGACGTCCACGACTGCGCCGCCGCGCGCCGCGAGGCGTACGCCGACGGCGTCCTGGAGCCGGGCGTGTGCCTGACCGTCGAGCCCGGCCTGTACTTCCAGGCCGACGACCTGACGGTGCCCGAGGAGTACCGCGGCATCGGCGTGCGGATCGAGGACGACATCCTGGTCACCGAGGACGGCAACCGGAACCTGTCGGCCGCGCTGCCGCGCCGCTCCGACGAGGTCGAGGCGTGGATGGCGGCGACCAGGGCCGCCGAGTAGGAGCCGGGCACGGGTCGCCCGTACGCGGGCCGGCCGTGCGGGGGTGACGTACGAGGGCATGCCGCCCGGGGATCTCAGGATGCCCGGAGCAGTGTGCCCTCGCGCCCTTTCAGGATCTTGTCGAAGCTGACCACCGCGCCCCGGCCGGGCCGGTTGCGGAAGTGCACGTGGTCGGCGAGCTGCTCGATGAGGCACAGCCCGCGGCCGCTCTCGCGCAGGTGCGTGCGCGCCCGGCCCCTGCCGCGTCTGCGCTCGGCCGGGAAGCCGGGACCCGAATCGGCGACCTCGATGCGGCAGGTGTCGCCGTCGAGGTAGGCGGTGACCTGGTACGCCGCGCACTGCGGGTCCGGTTCGTCGTCGCCGCCGTGCTCGACCGCGTTGGCACAGGCTTCGCTGAGGGCGACCGAGAGGTCGTAGGAGATGTCCGGATCGACGCCCGCGGTGTTCATGCTGTCGAGCAGAAGACGGCGGGCGAGCGGAACGCTCGCGGCTTCGCGCCGCAAGTGGAGTGACCACCAGATGCTCATGCTCCAGCCTCCTGGCTGCGGCTCGACATACGACTACCTATTGCCGCCGACGGCGGTCGGTAAGCCAGGAACCGGTGCCGGAGCGCTCGTTCGGCGGATGCGCGCACTCCGCGCGCCGGGCCGCCGGAGGCCGCCGCGGGGCCCCGGCGCCGGCCGGGCCCCGTGACGTACCGGACGATTGTGAGCTTCCGGACCTGCCCGGTCCGCCACCGGGGCGCAGTGCGATGATGGCTGCGCCATGTCACAGCCCCCCGCCCCGCCGGGCGCACACGAACGGGTCGCTCCGCGACTCGCCAGGGCCGCGGTGTTCGCCGCGGTCTGCGTCGTGCTGTCCGCGACGGGGCACGTGCTGGGCTCCACGGCGAGCGTGCCGTGGTGGACCCTCGCGGTGGCCTTCGCCGGGGTGTTCGCGCTGGCCGTGCCGCTGGCCGGGCGCACGCGTTCCCTGCCCGGCATCACCTTCGCGATGACGGCGGGACAGCTCGCGCTGCACGCCCTGTTCGGCCTCGGCCAGAACCACGCGGGCACGGTGCGGGGCAACGGCGACGCGCCGCTGTCCGGACTCGCCGCGCAGTTGATGTGCGGCGGCGGCGCCGGCATGAGCGACGCCGAGACGCGGAAGGTGCTCGCCACGGCGGGCCTCGACCCGGCCTCCGGTGCGCACACCGCCCACGGAACGGGAGCGTCCGGGACGGCGTACGAGGGCTACGCCGCCCTCGGTACGGGCGGCGGACAGGACATCGGCGCCGGTGCGGCCGGCTGTCTGCATTCCCTGGTCCCCAGCCTCCCCATGCTTCTCGGTCACCTGTTGGCCGCGCTCGCGACCGGGTGGCTGCTGCGGCACGGCGATCTCGCACTGCGCCGGCTGGCCCGGCTGTCCGCCTACGGGGCGTACGAAGTGGCCGTGGGAGTGCTCGTACGCGCCCTGCGTGCCGCCTTCGCGCTGGTGCGCGCCCTGTGGGCGGGGCTTTCCGGCGCGCCCGCGTGCGGGCCGCTGTCGGCGCCCGCACCCTTCCTCGTTCCCGTGCGCACGGGCGAGGAGGACCTCCAGCACTCGGTGATCAGGCGCGGGCCGCCCGCGACGGCGTTCTCCCTCGCTGCCTGACACGGCCCCCTCGCGTACGTCACCGGAGGCGGGTCGTGCTTCCGGCGCGCCTCGCCGAGGTGTGCGCCGCGGTGTTCCACGTTTCACGTGAAACATCGGCGCGCCCCGCGAGGTGTGCCTCTCACCCGATCCACTTCTTCCATGTGGGGTTCACCGTCATGAACGCAAACCGTCGCACCCGTATCTCCCGCCTCTCCGCCGTCGGCGTCGCCGCGGCCGCGTCCGTCGTGGTGCTCGCCGGTCCGGCCTTCGCGCACGTCACCGTGCAGCCGGTCGGCGCTGCCGCCAAGGGCGGCTACGCGACCGTCAATGTGAAGGTCCCCAACGAGCGGGACAACGCCTCGACGGTGAAGCTCGAAGTGAGCTTCCCGGTCACCGAGCACCCGCTGACCTCCGTGATGCCGCAGGCCGTCCCCGGCTGGACCGTGAACGTCGAGAAGGCCAAGCTCGACAAGCCGCTGAAGGTGCACGGCAAGGAGATCAAGGAAGCCGTCTCGAAGATCACCTGGACCGGCGGGAAGATCGGCCCCGGTGAGTTCCAGCAGTTCCCGCTCTCGCTCGGCCAGCTCCCCGAGGACGCCGACCAGCTCGTGCTGAAGGCCATCCAGACGTACGACAACAAGGAAGTCGTCCGCTGGATCGAGGAGCCCAAGGCGGGCCAGCCGGAGCCGCAGAGCCCGGCGCCCGTCCTGAAGCTGACCGCCCCGGCCGGTGACGGCCACGGCGCGGCGCCCGCCGACGACAAGAAGGCCAAGGACTCCAAGGCCTCGGACGCGCACGACGACGACAAGAAGGAGACCGCGGCCTCCGCCAGCGACACCACCGCCCGCGTGCTCGGCATCGTGGGCATCATCGTGGGTGTCGCCGGTGTGGCCTTCGGGGTTCTCGCGGGCCGTCGCCGCGCCTCCTGACCCGCCCTCTCACAGTTCCAGGATTTTCATGCACAAGAAGAACGTGCTGGTCGCGGCGGCTCTCGTCGCCGCGGCCACCCTCACCCTGTCCGCGTGCGGCGGCGAATCCTCCCCGAAGCAGGAGGACGGCCGGACCGCCACGAACATCACCCCGACCAAGGAGAAGGCCGCGACGGTCCTCGACCGGCCGTACACCAAGCCGAACCTCGTCCTGAAGGACACGAACGGCAAGGAGTACGACTTCCGCGAGGCCACCAAGGGCAAGCCGACGCTCATCTACTTCGGCTACACCAACTGCCCCGACGTGTGCCCGCTGACGATGAGCAACATCGCGGTCGCGTACAAGAAGCTGCCCAAGGCCGAGCAGGAGAAGCTGCGCGTCGTCTTCGTGACGACCGACCCGGAGCGGGACACGCCGAAGGAACTCGGCAAGTGGCTCAAGGGCGCGGGCAGCCCCGACTTCATCGGGCTGACCGGCGACTTCCCGACCATCCAGGCCGGCGCCCGCCAACTGGGCGTCAGCATCGAGCCGTCCACCAAGGACAAGGACGGCAAGGTCACCTCGATGCACACCAAGCAGGTCATCGCGTTCTCGCCGAAGACCGACGCCGGGTACCTCCTCTACACCGACGAGGCGACCGCAGACGACTACACCGCCGATCTCCCGAAGATCGTCAAGGGAGAGACCCCGTGAACACCCGCACCACCCGTTCCCTCCGCTGGACGACGCGCCTCACCGGTTTCGCCGCCATAGCCGTGGCGGGCTCGCTCGCGCTGACGGCGTGCGGCGGCGACGCCAAGACCGGCTCCCCGGCCGCTGCCAAGACGACCGCCCCGGCGGCCGACAGCAAGCCGAAGATCGCGGTCACCGGCGCGTTCATGCCCGAACCCGCCATGGCCGACATGGCGGGCGGCTTCCTCGTCGTCAAGAACTCCGGCTCCGTCGCCGACCGTCTGAAGTCCGTCACCGCCTCCGCGTTCTCCGGCAAGGCCGAGATCCACGAGACGACCGCGGACGGAAAGATGAAGGAGGCCAAGGAGGGCTTCCCGGTGCCGGCCAACGGCACGCTGGAGCTCAAGCGCGGCGGCAAGCACATCATGTTCCTCGAGGTGAAGCAGAAGCCGAAGAAGGGCGACAAGGTCGCCGTCGAGCTGCACTTCGAGAAGGCCGGGACCGTGCAGGTCGACATGTCGGTCGAAGCAGCCACCCACAACCCGCAGCAGCACCACTGAGGGGCTGAGGACTCACCATGAAGGACACCACCGCCCCGCGCTTCGGACCCTCGGCGGCCTCCACGGCAGTGCGCGCACTGCTCGTGGTGCTCGCCCTGGTCGGCGCGCTGTTCGTGAGCGCCGGTCCCGCCGCCGCGCACGCCGCGCTCACCGACAGCAACCCGAAGGACGGGGCGGTGGTCGCCACCGCCCCCGAGAACATCACCCTGAACTTCTCCGAGCAGATCCAGCTCGGCGAGGACGCCATCCGCGTCCTCGACCCCACGGGCAAGCGCGCCGACACCGGCGAAGTGCTCGACCTGTGCAACGGCAACCTGGTCCAGTACGGGGTCGCACTGCACAAGGGACTCCCCGACGGCACGTACACCGTCGCCTGGCAGGCCGTCTCCGCGGACAGCCACCCCATCTCCGGTGCGCTCACCTTCTCCATCGGCGCCCCCTCCGAGAGCAGCGTCGTGCTGCCCTCGCAGGAGGCCGGCGGCGGGATCGTCGGCGTGCTCTACGGCATCGCGCGGTACGCCGCGTACGCCGGGTTCATCCTGCTCGTCGGCGGTGCGGCCTTCGTCCTGGCCTGCTGGCGGCGCGGGGCCTCCGAGCGGCCGATGCAGCGGCTGGTGGTGCGCGGCTGGCTGTTGCTGACCGCCGCGACCCTGCTGATGCTGCTGCTGCGCGCCCCGTACACCGGGTCGGGAGAGCTGTCGGGGATCTTCGACCTGGCCGCGCTCAAGGCCGTACTGACCACCAAGACCGGGGCCGCGCTGGTCTCGCGGCTGCTGCTGCTCGGCGCGGCGGCGCTGTTCGTCGCCGTCCTCTTCGGGGCGTACGCGAAGAAGGTGGCGGCCCACCCCGAAAAGCCCGAGGAGCCCGAGGAGCCCGAGGAGGAGGACGACGAGGACTCCTCGCGCAAGGACCTCACCTTCGGTCTCGCCCTGGGCGGCGGGGTCGTGGCCGCGGGCATCGCCGCGACCTGGGCGATGTCCGAGCACGCCTCGACGGGTCTTCAGCCGGGCCTCGCGATGCCGGTCGACGTGCTGCACATGCTGGCGGTCGCCGCGTGGCTGGGCGGGCTCGCCGCGCTGCTGACCGCGCTCTACCGGTCCCCTTCCCTCGAACGGACGGCGGTACGGAATTTTTCCCGGCTCGCCTTCGGCAGCGTCGTCGTGCTCGCCGCGACCGGGCTCTACCAGTCCTGGCGGCAGGTCGGCTCCTGGGACGCCCTCTTCGGGACGGCGTACGGGAAGTTGCTGCTGGCGAAGATCGCGCTGGTCGCGGTGATGGTCGCCGCGGCGTGGTTCTCCCGCCGGTGGATCGGGCGGATGGCGGAGCGGACGGCTCCGGAGGCCGAGGCGGAGAACGCACTCGCACAGCGCGAGGAGCGGGCGGCACAGGAGGCCGAGGCCGAGGTCACTGTGCCCGACGACCCCGAGCGGGCCGCCCAGCTCGCCCGGCAGCGGGCCGCCATGAACACCGTCCGGGCCAAGCGGGTCCGCGACGCCGACCCGGAGCGCACCGGACTGCGCCGTTCCGTGCTTCTGGAGGCCGGGGTCGCCGTGGTGCTGCTCGCCGTCACCACCGTTCTGACCGGCACCGAACCGGGTCGTACCGAACTCAAGGAGGCGGGCCGCGGCAGTGCCGCCGCCCCCGCGGTCGCCGACCGGCCCGTCGACCTGACCCTGCCCTTCGACACCGGCGGCGCGAACGGCAAGGGCACCGTCCGCCTCCAGGTCACCCCGGGCCGCACCGGCAGCAACGCCCTGCACGTCTGGGCCAATTCGCCGGACAACAAGCCGGTGGACGCACCCGAGCTGAAGGTCGCGTTCACCAACGAGGACAAACAGATCGGCCCGCTGCCCGTCGTGCCCGACAAGCTCGCTGCCGGACACTGGAGTGCGAACGGTGTACAGATCCCGATCGCCGGGAGCTGGAAGATCGACGTGACGATCCGCACCTCCGACATCGACCAAGTGACCGTTTCCCAGAACGTCAAGATCGGCTGACCGGCGTGACCAACACTCCCTCTTCCACCTCGTCCTCCCCCTCCTCTTCCACCTCCCCGGACGCTGACGCCCCGGCTGCCGGCGGAATCTCGCGGCGGCGGCTGCTCGGCACCGCGGGCGGGGCCGCGGCGGCCGGACTGGTCGTGGGCGCGGCGGGCGGCGCGGGTGTCGCCACCGCGGTCTCCTCGCGGGGCGAGGGTCCGGCGGTGCTGGCTTCGCTGGGCACGGCCAAGGCGATGTTCCACGGGAAATACCAGGCCGGAATCACCACTCCGCTCCAGGCCCGCGGCCATCTGATCGCGTTCGACCTGGCTCCCGGGTCCGGCCGCAAGGAGGCCACGGCACTGCTGCGCCGCTGGTCGGAGGTGGCGCAGCAGTTGATGGCGGGGCGGCCGCTGGCCGGGGAGGACACCGGAGTCGCGTTCGACGCGGGTCCTTCGTCGCTGACCGTCACCTTCGGTTTCGGACGGACCTTCTTCGACCGGACGGGGCTGACGGCCAAGCGTCCGGTGGAGCTGGACCCGCTGCCGGACTTCTCCTCCGACCGGCTCGACGCCCGGCGCAGCAACGGCGACCTGTGGGTGCAGATCGGCGCGGACGACGCGCTGGTCGCCTTCCACGCGCTGCGGGCGGTGCAGCGGGAGGCCGGGGACGCGGCCCGGGTGCGCTGGCAGATGAACGGGTTCAACCGCTCGCCAGGCGCGACGGCCGCCCCGATGACGACCCGCAACCTGATGGGCCAGGTGGACGGGACGGGCAACCCGAAGCCGTCGGAGCCGGACTTCGAGAAGCGGATCTTCGTGCCGGAGAAGGGCGGCCCGGCCGGTCAGGAGTGGATGGCGGGCGGTTCGTACGCGGTCGTACGGCGCATCCGCATGCTCCTGGACGACTGGGAGAAGCTGCCGCGCGGCGAGCAGGAGGCGGTCATCGGGCGGCGCAAGAAGGACGGCGCGCCCCTGACCGGCGGGGACGAGTTCACCGAGCCGGACCTCCAGAAGGCGGGGCCGAACGGCAAGCTGGTCATCGCGTCCGACGCGCACTCCCGGATCTCGGCCCCGGAGCAGAACGGCGGGGCGGCCATGCTGCGCAGGCCGTTCTCGTACCACGACGGCATCTCGGCGGACGGGGTGCCGGACGCGGGGCTGCTGTTCATCTGCTGGCAGGCGGACCCGATGCGGGGGTTCGTGCCGGTGCAGCGCAAGCTCGACCGGGGGGACGCGCTGTCGAAGTTCATCCGGCACGAGTCGAGCGGGCTGTTCGCGGTGCCGGGCGGTCCGCGCGAGGGCGAGTACGTGGGCCAGCGGCTGCTGGAGGCGTGAGGCTCCGCCCGTTCCCGTACGGCGCGTCCCGGCCCCGTCCGGCGCATTAGGGTGACCGCATGTCAGCGACGCGCTACGCCTATCTCGGCCCCGAGGGCACCTTCACCGAGGTCGCCCTTCGTACGCTCCCCGAAGCCGCCACCCGCGAGCTCGCCCCGATGCTGTCGGTCCCGGCCGCGCTGGACGCGGTGCGCAACGGCGAGGCGGCGGCGGCCCTGGTGCCGATCGAGAACTCGGTGGAGGGCGGCATCACGGCGACGCTGGACGCGCTGACCTCCGGCGAGCCACTGATGATCTACCGCGAGGTGCTGCTGTCGATCCGGTTCGCGCTGCTGGTGCGGCCGGGGACGAAGCTCCAGGACATCAAGACGGTCACCGCCCACCCGGCGGCCCAGCCGCAGGTCCGCAACTGGATGAGGGAGAACCTGCCGGACGCGCTGTGGGAGTCGTCGGCCTCCAACGCGGACGGTGCGCGGCTGGTGCAGGAGGGGCGGTACGACGCGGCCTTCGCGGGCGAGTTCGCGGCGGCGACGTACGGGCTTGAGCCGCTGGTCACCGACATCCACGACGCGGTGAACGCGCAGACGCGCTTCGTGCTGGTGGGACGGCCGGCCCGGCCGGCGGCGCCGACCGGGGCGGACAAGACGTCGGTGGTGATCTGGCTGGGTCCCGACCGGCCGGGTGCGCTGCTGGAGCTGCTCCAGGAGTTCGCGGTGCGCGGGGTGAACCTGATGCTGATCCAGTCGCGGCCGACGGGGGCCGGGATCGGGAACTACTGCTTCGCGGTCGACGCGGAGGGGCACATCGCGGACCGTCGGGTGGGCGAGGCCCTGATGGGGTTGAAGCGGATTGCCCCGAAGGTGCGGTTCCTGGGTTCGTACCCGAGGGCCGGGGTGGCGGTGGAGGACGTGCCGGAGCTGCGGCACGGGACGTCGGACCGGGAGTTCACGGAGGCCTCGGACTGGCTGGCGCGCTGCCAGGACGGGCGGGGCTGAGGAGGAGACCGCGGCGGCCCGGAAAGGCGGGACGGGTGGGCGTCGGAGTTTCCCACAGAGTTATCCACAGGCCAGTGGTCGGGGTTGGGGACAAGTCGACAACGCAATGCGACATGGTCGACAAATCGCCCCAGCGGCCCAGGGGCGCTCCACAGCTCGGCAGGGCCGGTGCCGTCACCCCATTTGCCTTGATCAACTCTTTAGGGGGGCAATTCCCACTCGAATGAGCCGAGTGGGGTGGGTTTGGACTGGGAATCCCCGCCCCTTCCACTCCATTCGGAAGATCTGATTCCGACATCCACAGAACTTTCGCACACCCTGTGGATAACTTTCGGAAATCGCGGCTCCCTGTGGAAAAGGGGTTCGGACAGGGCCCCCAACTACCGCCTCGCACAAGGCCGGAGGGGCGCCGAACCCTGGCCTGTCGCCGCGTCCGGAGAAATGCGGCACCCGCCGGGTCGAACACGGGGAGGTTCGCGGGGGCTTCCGCGATGCGATTCCGCTCCCTGCGGCGAGTGCCTTTGTCCGCATTACCATTCCCGGCAATACGGACAAATGAGAAGGTGCCTGGATATCAAGTCGAGTGGCGCAGGCGGGCACCGGTAGCCTGGTGGGGTGATTGACCTTCGCCTGCTCCGTGAGGACCCCGACCGTGTTCGCGCCTCCCAGCGCGCCCGTGGAGAGGACGTCGCGCTCGTCGACGCCCTGCTCCTGGCCGACGAGCGGCGCAGGTCGTCCGCCGTCCGCTTCGACGAGCTCCGCAACGAGCAGAAGTCGCTCGGCAAGCTCATCCCCAAGGCCTCCGGCGACGAGAAGGCCGAGCTGCTGAAGCGCACCGGCGAGCTCTCCGCCGCCGTGAAGGCCGCGGACGCCGAGCAGAACGAGGCGGCCGAAGAGGCCCAGCGCCTGCTGCTCCAGCTCGGCAACATCGTCCACGAGGACGTGCCGGTCGGCGGCGAGGAGGACTTCGTCGTCCGCGAGACGCACGGCACCATCCGCGACTTCGCCGCCGAGGGCTTCGAGCCCAAGGACCACCTGGAGCTCGGCGAGGCGCTGGGCGCCATCGACGTCGAGCGCGGCGCGAAGGTCTCCGGCTCCCGCTTCTACTACCTGACCGGCGTCGGCGCGCTCCTGGAGCTGGCCCTGGTGAACGCCGCGATCGCGCAGGCCACCGAGGCCGGCTTCGTACCGATGCTGACCCCCGCGCTGGTCCGCCCGCGCGCCATGGAGGGCACCGGCTTCCTCGGCCAGGCCGCGGAGAACGTCTACCACTTGGAGAAGGACGACTACTACCTGGTCGGCACCTCCGAGGTCCCCCTCGCGGCGTACCACATGGACGAGATCATCGAGGCGGACAAGCTGCCGCTGCGGTACGCGGGCTTCTCGCCCTGCTTCCGCCGCGAGGCCGGGACGTACGGCAAGGACACCCGGGGCATCTTCCGGGTGCACCAGTTCGACAAGGTCGAGATGTTCTCCTACGTCCACCCGGACGACGCGGAGGCCGAGCTGGAGCGGCTGCTGGAGTGGGAGAAGCAGTGGCTGAACGCCCTGGAGCTGCCGTTCCAGGTGATCGACGTGGCGACCGGCGACCTCGGCGCCTCGGCGGCGCGGAAGTACGACTGCGAGGCGTGGATCCCCACCCAGGGCAAGTACCGCGAGCTCACCTCGTCGTCCAACTGCAACAGCTTCCAGGCCCGCCGGCTCTCGATCCGCATGCGCGAGGGCAAGAAGGTCCAGCCGCTGGCCACCCTGAACGGCACGCTGTGCGCGGTCCCGCGCACCATCGTGGCGATCCTGGAGAACCACCAGCTGCCCGACGGTTCGGTACGGGTCCCCGAGATCCTGCGCCCCTACCTGGGCGGCCGCGAGGTCCTGGAGCCGATCGCCACGTGAGCACCGCTCCCTCCGCGGGGCCGGTCGCGCCCGCGCCGTTCCCGTACAAACTGATCGCGACCGATCTCGACGGCACGCTGCTGCGTTCCGACGAGACGGTCTCGCAGCGCACCCGTGACGCGCTGGACGCCGCCTGCGCGGCGGGCGCCGCGCACATCGTGGTGACCGGACGCTCGGTCGCCTGGACGAAGCACATCTTCGAGTCCCTCGGCTACGACGGACTCGCGGTGTGCGGCCAGGGCGCGCAGGTCTACCACGCGGGCGAGCGCCGCCTGCTGACCTCGGTGACGCTGGACCGGCAGCTCGCCGGTCTCGCCCTGTCCAAGATCGAGGCGGAGATCGGGCCGCTGGCCCTGGCCGCGAGCCGCGACGGGATGGACGGCGCGGTCCTGATCGGCCCCGGCTACCGGGTGCACGAGGGCGAGCTGCCGTACGTCCCCTTCACGGACATCGCGGACGTCTGGGCGGCTCCGCTGACCAAGCTGTACATCCAGCACCCCGGCCTGTCCGACGACGACCTCGCCCGGGTGGCCCGCCGGACGGTGGGGAACCTGGTGGACGTCGTCATGGCCGGGGCCGGAGTCGTGGAGATCCTGCCGCTGGGCCTGAGCAAGGCGACCGGGCTGTCCCTGGCGGCCCGTCGGCTGAAACTGAAGGCGGCGGACACCATCGCCTTCGGCGACATGCCGAACGACGTTCCGATGTTCGGCTGGGCGGCGCACGGGGTGGCGATGGCCAACGCGCACACCGAGCTGAAGGCCGTCGCGCACGAGGTCACCGCGTCCAACGAGGACGACGGCATCGCCGTGGTCCTGGAGAACCTGCTCGCCGACACCCGCTGAGCGGACGGATCCTCGGCCGAGTGCGGGGAAGAGGCGGCCCGGCGCGATGCGCAGGGCCGCCCCGGGCAGTCGCCGCAGGGCCGCACGACGGAGTGACGGGTGTGCGCCCCTCCGGTGCCGGCCCCGCTCCGCTGCCCCGACGGGAGCCACGCGGGCCGGATGTCCGGCCGACGAGTGCTCCACCCCCGGCAGTCGGGCGTCGCCGCCCCACCACTGTGCGCGTCAACGTCCGCCGCCCGCCACTCCTTTTCCGACCGCGTGCACCGTACAACGATTTCGGTTGTAGGATGACTGGGCAACCGGGCGAATCCTCGTCCGGTCGTCAGCGGCGAGCGGACCGGATACGGGGTACGGCATGGCACTTCGGGCGGCGGGGCGGAAGTCCCTGGTGGACACCGTCGTGGAGCAGCTCCGCGATCAACTCGCCGACGGCGAGTGGTCCGTCGGCGACCGGATTCCCACCGAGCACGACCTCGCGGAGCAGCTCGGTGTCGGCCGCAACACCGTCCGGGAGGCCGTGCGTGTCCTGGTGCACGCGGGGCTGCTGGAATCCCGGCAGGGCAACGGCACCTTCGTCCGCTCGACCGCCGACCCCGCGGCCGTGCTGCGCGGGATGCGGCACGCGGGCGCCCTTGACGTGCTGGAGCTGCGGGTGGCCCTGGAGGCGGAGGCGGCCCGGCTGGCCGCGGTGCGCCGGGACGCGGACGACCTGCTCGCCCTGCGGGCGGCCCTCGCGAAGCTGCACGAGCAGGGCGACCGGGCGGCCGACGCCGACCTCGCCTTCCACCTCGGGATCGTGGAGGCCACCCACAACGCCGCGTTCACCGAGGTCTACCGCTTCTTCTCGGCCCAGGTGCACGAGTCGCTGGTGACCTCGCTCGGCGATCACGAGATGCCGCCCATCGATCTGGTCGCCCATGCCGCCCTGGTGGACGCCGTCGAGAGCGGGGACCCCGCCGCCGCCGAGCAGGCGGCGCGAGCGCTGCTCCAGGTGCCCATCGACGTCATCCGGGGTCTGGTCGGCCGCTGAGGCCCTGCGGCCGGGGCCGTTGCGGTCCGCCTGCGGGCCCTCGGCAGTCCCCGCCCCCTTCACCTCGTTCCTCCGCCCCTTCGTTCCCTCGTTTCTCTCACCCCCCTTGGAAAGGTGTTCGTCTTGTCACGCCCGGAAGCCGATCAACTCCTGCTGGACGCCGAGGCCGACGTCCGGCCCACCCCTCAAGGGGTCGCCGCGCGGCGGGCGTTGCTTGCGCATCCGGTGATCCTGATGGTCGGCATCGTGCTGGCCTCGCTCAACATGCGCGCGGCACTCGCGAGTGTGTCCCCGCTGGTCGGCGAGATCAGTGACGCCTTCGGCCTGTCGTCCACGGCCACCAGCCTGGTGACGTCCGTGCCGGTGCTCTTCCTGGGCGTCGGCGCGATGGCGGCCCCCTGGCTGGGCCGGCGCTTCGGCACCGAGGCGGTGCTGTTCTGCGCGCTGGTGCTGCTGGGCATCGGCATCGTGGTGCGCGTGGTGCCCTCGACGGTGGCACTGTACGGCGGCGGGGTGCTCATCGGTGTCGCGATAGCCCTCCTCAATGTGCTGATGCCCGGTCTGATCAAGCGGGACTTCCCCGACCGGGCCGCCTCGATGACGTCGGTCTACACGGGCTCGATGATCGCCGGTGCCACCGTCGTGGCCGCGGCCTCGGTGCCGCTGGAGAAGGCCTTCGGCGGGAGCTGGGAGGCGTCGCTGGCGTTCTGGTCGCTGCTGGCGGCCGTGGCCGCGGTGGCCTGGCTCCCCCAGGTGCTGATCGCCCGGGGCCGTACCGGACACGAGGTACGGGTCGAGCCCGTCGTCGGGACCGCGCCGAAGAGCGTCTGGCG
Organism: Streptomyces sp. NPDC088745; assembly: GCF_044751045.1. Classification (NCBI taxonomy): domain Bacteria; kingdom Bacillati; phylum Actinomycetota; class Actinomycetes; order Kitasatosporales; family Streptomycetaceae; genus Streptomyces; species Streptomyces sp. NPDC088745. Next base: position 837,848 of record NZ_JBIVLB010000001.1, on the reverse strand, counting down.
TTCGGCGCTGGCCTGGCAGGTCACTCTCTTCATGGGCCTCCAGTCGTTGTGGTCGTACGTCCTGATCGCCTGGATGCCGACGATCTTCACGGATCACGGAATGAGCCGTTCCACGGCCGGCGTGATCTTCGCGTTCAACAACCTGATCCAGGTGGCGGGCGCCTTCGCCGTACCGCTGCTGGCGGGGCGGATGCGCTCGCAGCGGCCGCTGGTGGTGCTGGTCTCCTCTCTGGTGGCGGGTGGCTACGTCGGTCTGATGGTCGCCCCGGTGTCCGGGGCCTGGCTGTGGTCGGCGGTCCTCGGCGTCGGCCAGGGCGGCGCCGTGGGTCTCGCGCTGACGATGATCGTGCTGCGCGCCGGTGACGCGGCGACGGCTGCGCGGCTGTCCGGCATGGCGCAGACGATCGGCTATCTGCTGGCCGCCGTGGGCCCGTTGGCGGCGGGGGCCGTGTACCAGGTGACCGGCAGTTGGACGGTGCCGATCGCCCTGATGCTGGGCGTGTGCGCGACGGCTCTGTCGGTGGGCCTGTTCGCGGCCCGGGACCGCAAGATCTGACGCTTTTCAGGTGTCAAGGTCCGAGGGGTCCTTGTCCCCAGGGCCAGGCATTCCCGGCCTGTCACCGAAACGGGGAGCGCCCCCGGTTCGTGTCTGACATACGAACCGGGGGCGCTCCCCGTTCCCGGAAGGAGCCGATACGGCTATTCATCACCCGCAAGAGTGAGCGAGCGCAGTTTCTGGCCCGCGTACCACGTGGCCAGGCCCGTGACGGCGACCAGCAGGATCACCGCGGTCGGCAGCCCCACGTCCGAGGCGATCGCGCCGTCCGCCCCGATCTTCTCGGCCAGCGACAGCGCCCACTGCTGGATGCTGAGCGTCCGGGCACCCGGCACCAGGCTGCCGAACAGGGCCTCCCACACCAGCGCGTACACCAGCCCGAAGACGACCGCGTGCCGCGAGACCGTGCCGAGCAGCAGGAAGACGGCGCTGTAGGCGATGGAGGCGACGAGGGCGGCGACCGTGTAGGCGATGGCGATCTGGCTGCCGTTGCCGTTCAGGATCAGGCCCGCGACGAAGGTGGGGATCGCGGAGAACGCCATGGTGACGGCGATGGCGACGATCAGCTTGGTGAAGATGATCGTGGGCCGCTTCACCGGCTTGGACAGCAGATAGACGATCGATCCGTCGTCGATCTCCGGGCCGATCGCTCCCGTGCCGGCGATGACGCCGATCAGCGGGACCATCGTGGCGAGCGCGAAGCCGCCCAGGACGTCGGCGGCGACGCCGTCGTCCACGCCGACCAGGGCCCGCACCGCGACGGCGATCACGATGAGCAGGGCGGGCAGCAGGAAGAGGATGGCCGCACGGCGGCGGCCGAGCAGGGCCCGGTAGGTGAGCCGGGCGACGGTGGGTTCGTACATCGCAGCAAGCTCCTTTCAGGCCGTGACGAGGTAGGAGAAGACCGATTCGAGGGACTCGTCGGAGGGCTGCACCGTGAGCAGGCGGATGCCGTGCGCACGGGCGACCCGCGGGAGCAGCTCGGTGAAGCGGCCGAAGTCGACGGCCTGGACGCGCAGGGCGCCCTCGGCGCGGTCGACCTCGATGCCCGCCGTGGACGGGTCGGCGATCAACGCGGCGGCCAGGGCGCGGTCGTCGCTGGAGCGTACGAGGTACCGGTGCGGGCGGTCGGTCATCAGACGGCGGATCTTGCGGAAGTCGCCGGATGCCGCGTGCCGGCCGGCGACGATCACCTCGATGTGCGAGGCGAGCTGCTCGACCTCCTCCAGGATGTGCGAGGAGAAGAGCACCGTGCGGCCCTCGGCGCCCATGCGCCGCAGCAGGTCCATCAGCTGCATGCGCTGGCGGGGGTCCATGCCGTTGAACGGCTCGTCGAGCAGCAGCACCGCCGGGTCGTGCACCAGGGCGGAGGCCATCTTCACGCGCTGGCGCATGCCCTTGCTGTACGTGGCGACCTTGCGGTCCTGGGCGTACTCCATCTCGACGGTCGCGAGTGCCTTCTGCGCCGCCCGCTCGTCCAGACCGTGGAGTTCGGCGTTGGCGACGACGAATTCGCGGCCGGTGAGGAAGTCGTACATCGCCTCCCGTTCGGGGACGACGCCGATCTCCCGGTAGATGCTCTCGTTGCGCCAGATCGGCTTGCCGTCGAGGGTGACGGAGCCGTTGGAGGGGGCGAGGAAGCCGCCCATCATGTTGATCAGGGTGGACTTGCCCGCGCCGTTGGGGCCGAGCAGGCCGGTGACGCCGGGGCCGATGTTCATGGTGACGTCGTTGACGGCGACCACGTTCCCGAACCAGCGGGAGGCCTTGGAGATGTCGATCGTGGTCACAGTCCGACCTTCCGGTAGCGGCGCATCAGGACGGCGTACGAACCGGCGATGAGCCCGAGGACGACCAGCAGGTAGACCACGCCCGTGCCGGCACCGGGGCCGGTGCCTCCGGGGAAGGCGGAGGTGGCGCCGAGGAAGGCCGTCTGGACGCCGTCGATGAGGGTGGCGGGCGAGAAGAGGCCGAGCCACTCCACCGCGCTGTCCGCCTCCTGGCTGGTGGCGATGGCCTGGACGGTCGAGACGGCGCCGTACGAGATGGTGAACACGGCGATCACGGCGGCGACGCCGAAGCCGCGGCGCGGCGTCAGGGCGGCCATCACCAGGCCGATCCCGGCGAACAGGAGGGACAGCAGTGCCACGGAGACCAACCCCTGTGCGAAGCCCTTGGTCTGGGTGCCGAAGTCGAACTTCGCGAGCAGCGCGCCCGCGTAGAGGATGACCAGCGGGATGGCCGTGAGGGCGAACAGCGCCGAGGCCATCGCGGCGTATTTGGCGAGCACGTAGTCCCGGCGTTCGATGGGCCGGGAGAAGTACAGCGGCACCGTCTTGAAGCGCAGGTCGCGCGAGACCGTCTGGGGTGCCTGGGCGGCCAGGTAGAGACCGATGACGGGCTGCAGGGAGATCGCGAACGCCGTGTAGGACAGCGGCAGTTTGGTCATGGTGCCCGCGGGGGCGGCCACGGCGACGGCGACGATGATCGCCGCGGTGGCGGTCATCACGCCGAACAGGACCATCGGCAGCACCTTGGACTTGGCGCTGCGGCCCAGTCCGTACGCACCGCGCAGGGACTGCGAGTAGAGCGAACGGCGGGCGTAGGCACGGCCGAGGCGGGGACCGTCGTACTTGCGGTAGCCGATGTTGTGGATGCGCGTCGGGTCGGCGCCCTGCGGCGTGAGCTCAGTTGCCATCGTGGCCGCCTCCCTTCTGCTGGTCGTTGCGCTGGGCGCCCCGGGCGGTGCCCGCGGGGGCCGCGGACGGAACGGGTGCCGCGCCCGCGGGCTGGTCGGTGCTCTCGCCGGTGACCGGGTCGGCGCTCGGGCCGGTGCCCCGACCGCTGCTCCGGTCGGCGCTCCGGTCGGTGTTCCGGTCGGTGTTCCGGTCGGTGCGGAAGACCTCGGCGATGTGGTGGCGGCGCTGCTCCATGCGGACCAGGCCGATGCCCAGGTCGGCGACGGTGTCGCGGACCAGGTCGTACGTGGCGTCGCCCTCGCCCTCGACGAGCAGGATGTGACCGGCGCCGGGCAGGCCCTGCTCCTCGGCGGCGTGCAGGGTGACGCCGGCCGCGGTGAGCGCCTCGCGCAGCGCCCGCGTGCCGTCGGGGTGGGTGTCGGAGTCGGTGACCTCGACCGCGAGGGTCGTGGTCGTCTGGGTGAAGTCACTGGTCGAACTGGACCGCAGCAGCGCGCCGCCGTCGATGACGACGACGTGGTCGCAGGTGCGCTCCAGTTCGCCCAGGAGGTGCGAGGTGACCAGGACCGAGATCCCGAAGTCGGTGTGCACGCGGCGGATCAGGCCGAGCATCTCGTCGCGGCCGACCGGGTCGAGACCGTTGGTGGGCTCGTCCAGGAGGACCAGCTGCGGGTCGTGGACCAGGGCCTGGGCCAGCTTCACCCGCTGCTTCATACCGGTCGAGTAGCCGCCGATGGGGCGGTAGCGCTCTTCGTAGAGGCCGACGTGCCGCAGGGTGTCCGCGGTGCGCTCGCGGGCGGCGGTCGCGGGCAGGCCCGACATCCGCGCCATGTGGACGACGAACTCGGTGGCCGAGACGTCCGGCGGCAGGCAGTCGTGCTCGGGCATGTACCCGACGCGCTCGCGGATCTCGGCGCCGCTGGTCGCGACGTCGAGGCCGAGCACGGCGGCCGTGCCCTCCGTGGCGGGGGACAGGCCGAGCAGGATTTTGATCAATGTGGACTTGCCGGCTCCGTTGGCTCCCACCAGACCCGTCACTCCGGGCCCGATGTCCAACGTGAGCCGGTCAAGCGCGGTCACCCGGGGGAACCGCTTGCTCAGGGCTTCGGTTGCGATCACGGCAGTCACAAGTCCGAAGGTAGTGGCGCAGGCCACAATCCACGTCAGCCCTGGCGGTTGTTCTCCTCTCCCCCTCTGGTCGTACGGACCCGTAGGGGGGAGCAGTACCGGAGGTTGACCCGACGGCCGAAAACGGCCTCCGAAGGGAACCACGGGTTGATTGCGCGGCGTTGTCCACAGGCCGTCATGCACAGCCCTTGACGCAGCCGCCGGGCATTGTCACATTCATCAGTGTCAAGTTACGGACGCGTACCGCTACACGGGACGGACGGGTGGCATGACCTCAGCAATCACAGAAGTCTCCGGCTCGCGGGATGAACTCGCCCGGCGACTGCGCGGGTTCAGGCACGTGCAGCGCCTCGCGTACGAGTGCGCCGAAGCCGTCGCGGCGCAGCTCAGGCCCGGTGTCACGGAGCGCGAAGCGGCCCGTATGCAGCGGGTGTGGCTGCGCGAGCGCGGGGTGCGCGACTGGTTCCACCTGCCCTTCGCGTGGTTCGGCGACCGGACGGCGTTCACCGGATTCCGGATACCCCTCCAGTTCTTCCCGACGAACCGGCGGCTGGAGGCGGGCATGCCGTTCATCCTCGACATGGCCCCGGTCCACCAGGGCTTCACCGCGGACATCGGCTACTCCGGCTGTCTGGGCCCGCATCCGGTGCACGACCGGTTGCTCGCCGACCTGGAGGCGCACCGCACGCTGATCCTGGACCAGGTCCGCGAGCGGCGCACGCTGCGGGAGATCTACCAGAACGTCGAGCGGCTGATGGCCCGCCAGGGCTACACCAACCGGCACCGCGCGTATCCGTTCGGCGTGATCGCCCACAAGGTCGGCCGGGTGAGGGAACGCTCCTGGTCGCCCCAGGTGTTCGGATTCGGGACGCAGTCGCTGAAAGGACTGGCGGGCGACGCGTTGCACGGGCACCGGGACGGCTGGTCGCCCCTGTGGAGCCCGTACACGTTCTCCGATCATCCGCCGCAGCCGGGCCTGTGGGCGGTGGAACCGCACCTCGGATTCCGGGGTACGGGCGCGAAGTTCGAGGAGATCCTGGTGGTCACCGACTCCAGGGACCCCGAGCAGAGCGCGTTCTGGCTGGACGACGACCTGCCGCACGTGCGGCGCTGGGCCGAGGAGAAGGCGGCATGAGCGTGGAGAAGGACCACCCCGCAGAGGGGACGACCGGGCGCCACTCCGGGGGAGCGCCCGGACTCGAAGGAGCGCGCGAGCGCCGGGTGCGCACCGGCGGGATCGAACTGTGCGTCGTCGAACTGGGCGACGCGGCACGGCCGACCGTGCTGCTGGTGCACGGCTACCCGGACAGCAAGGAGGTATGGTCGGCGGTCGCGACGCGGCTGGCAGACCGCTTCCACGTGGTGCTGTACGACGTACGGGGTCACGGCAGTTCGCAGGCGCCGAAGCCGTTGCGCGGCGGCTTCACGCTGGAGAAGCTCACCGACGACTTCCTGGCGGTCGCGGACGCGGTCAGCCCGGACAAGCCGGTGCACCTGGTGGGGCACGACTGGGGGTCCGTACAGGGCTGGGAGTTCGCGACGACCCGGCGCACACAGGGGCGGATCGCGTCCTTCACCTCCCTGTCGGGCCCGTCCCTGGACCACTTCGGCCACTGGATCAAGAAGCGGACAACCCGGCCGACCCCGCGCCGTGCCGCCCAGCTCCTCGACCAGGGCATCAAGTCCTGGTACGTGTACATGCTGCACACCCCGGTCCTGCCGGAGCTGGCCTGGCGCGGTCCGCTCGGCAAGCGCTGGCCCAAGCTACTGGAGCGGGTCGAGAAGGTCCCGGCCGACGGCTACCCGACGTCCTCGCTGCCGCGGGACGCGGCCCACGGCGCCTGGCTCTACCGCGACAACGTGCGCACCCGGCTGCGCAGGCCGCGCGCCGACGCGTACGCGCACGTACCCGTGCAACTGATCATCCCGACCGGCGACATCTTCCTGTCGGAGCACCTGTACGACGAACTGGAAATGTGGGCTCCGCAGTTGGTACGCCGCACCCTGCCCGCCAAGCACTGGGCGCCCCGCACCCGTCCCGACCAACTGGCGGCGTGGACAGCCGAGTTCGTCCTGGCGAACGAGGACAGCGCGGCGGGCGTCGCCCCACGTGCGCCGGCGGCCAACGGCAAGTACGCCGACCGCTTCGGCGGGCAGCTGGTCCTGGTGACCGGCGCGGGCAGCGGGATCGGACGGGCCACCGCTTTCGCGTTCGCCGAGGCGGGGGCGCGGATCGTGGCCGTCGACCGGGACGCGGAGGGGGCGTCCAGGACGGCGGAGCTGGCCCGGTTGATCGGGGCGCCCGACGCCTGGGCGGAGGTCGTCGACGTCAGCGACGGGCAGGCGATGGAGAAGCTGGCCGAGAAGGTCGCCGCCGACCACGGCGTCGTGGACGTACTGGTCAACAACGCCGGGATCGGCATGTCCGGGCCCTTCATGAGCACCTCGGCGGAGGACTGGAAGAAGGTCCTGGACGTCAACCTGTGGGGTGTCGTCCACGGCTGCCGCACCTTCGGCCGGCAGATGGCCGAGCGCGGACAGGGCGGTCACATCGTCAACACCGCCTCCGCGGCGGCGTTCCAGCCCTCCAGGACGCTGTCCGCCTACAGCGCCTCGAAGGCGGCGGTGCTGATGCTGAGCGAGTGCCTGCGCGCCGAACTGGCGGGCCGGGGCATCGGAGTCAGCGCCATCTGCCCCGGCCTCGTCAACACCGGCATCACGGCCGGCGCCCGTTTCACCGGAGTGTCCGAGGAAGAGGAGGAGCGCAAGCAGCAGCGTTCGGCGCGGCTGTACCAGCTGCGCAACTATCCACCGGAGAAGGTCGCCGACGCCGTACTGCGCGCCGTGGTGAAGAACCAGGCGGTGGTGCCGGTGACGCCGGAGGCGCGCGCCTCGCACCTGATGTCGCGCTTCACACCGAGGGCGCTGCGCGCGGTCGCCCGTTGGGAGCCGCGGCTGTGAGCACCGGACCCCGGGGGAGGGCATGGTCGTGCTGCCGACCGGCGGGGACCGGGCGCGGCGCCATCCCGGTACCTGGGGCGGTCGTACCATCCCTCGCAGGAAGGCTCGCTGCGCACGGTCGTCCTGTACCCGACCGCCCCGTACCCGACCGCCCCGTTTCGCGGCCCGCGCCGCAGCGGGCGCAGCGGGCGCGGTGGGTGCGGTGGGGCGAGTGCGACAGCACGGCGGCACTGCGGCCCTGAGCCGGGGAGAGGCCGGCGGACACCGGGACAGAGCCGGACGGAAGGGGAGTGGTCATGCCCGAGCGACAGGCGCAGGGCGAGTACCGGATCGAGGACCTCGCGCACCACAGCGGTGCCACGGTCCGCACGATCCGCGCCTACCAGGACCGCGGGCTGCTCCCCAAGCCGGAGCGACGCGGGCGGGCCAATGTGTACGGGGAGGCGCACCTGGCCCGGCTCCGCCAGATCGCCGACCTGCTGGACCGCGGCTACACCCTGGCCAGCATCAAGGAACTGCTGGAGGCGTGGGACGCGGGCCGGGGTCTCGGCGGGGTGCTCGGCCTCGTCGCGGAGGTCGGCGGGCCGTGGACCGACGAGGAGGCGAGCCGGATCACCCGCGCGGAACTGGACGCGCGGTTCGGCGGCCGGCCCGACGACGCGGCGGTCGCCGAAGCGGTCGAGCTCGGGGTGCTGGAGAGGATCGAGGGCCGTGACGACGAGTTCCTGGTGCCCTCTCCGCAGGAGCTCGCGGTGGCCGTGGAGCTGTACGCGGCGGGTGTTCCGCTGCGCGCGATCTCGGGCCACCTGCGGGAGCTGCGGGGCCAGGTCGAGCACATAGCAGCCAGGTTCCTGGAGTTCACCACCGAGCACGTCTTCGCGCGCTACCTGGGGCACACACCTCCCACCGACGCGGAGGCGGCGGAGGCGGCCGCTCTCGTACGCCGGCTGCGGCCGCTCGCCCAGCAGAGCGTGGACGCCGAACTGGCCCGTGCCATGAGGCTGTACGCCACCCGGCACCTCCAGCGGCATCTGGGCACGGCGCCTGCGGCCGATCCGGACGTCCGGCCGCAGGCGCTCGCCCTTCCGGCGGGAACGATCGCCGCCGTCCAGGCGCTGGTCGGAGCAGAGAACGCGTCGGCCTTTGTCACGGCGGCCACGGAACGGGAGCTTCACGCCCGGACCTTGGACGCCTTGTCAGCGACACAACACAATCACATGAAAAGTGATGAAGCTCCCTAAAATGGACATCAGTTATCCACAGATCTTGCATTTCCCTTGTGGAAAAGGGCGGTTGGCTGTGGATTACCGACAACTGCTGCACGATCCAGGGGAATTCGGATGCGCGCACGGCATCGTGCCGGGGATTGTGACCGCATGGACGAACAACGCACCGTGAAGGTTTCGAAGTACCTCTCGCGACATCTGCGCCACCAGCCCGAGCGCATCGGCCTCACCCTCGACGCGAACGGCTGGGTCGAGATCGACGCCCTCGTCCAAGCCGCCGCCGCACATGGTTTCCGCTTCACCCGGGCCGAGCTGGACCACGTCGTCGCCACCAACGACAAGAAGCGTTTCGCGGTACGGGAGGACCAGGTTCGAGGGACCCTGATCAGGGCCAGCCAGGGCCACACCGTCGAGGTCGATCTGGCGTTGGACCCGGTCGAGCCCCCGGCGTACCTCTTTCACGGCACCCACCACCGGGCCGTGGAGGCCGTTCGCGCCGAGGGCCTGCGCCCGATGACCCGGCACGACGTGCACCTGTCGGCCGACCGGGAGACCGCGACACGGGTCGGCGCGCGCCGGGGGCGACCGGTGGTGCTGTCGGTGGACGCGGCGGCGATGCACCGGGCGGGCCACACCTTCCGGGTGAGCGCGAACGGGGTGTGGCTGACGGCCCGGGTGCCAGTGGAATTCCTGCGCTTCCCGGAGGCGTGACGCGGCCTTCTCGGGGTGTGGCGGGCGCTTTCCGGGTGCTTTCGGGCGGCGGCGGGGCCCCGACGTCGGCGGGCGGGCCACGGGTCCCGGCTCCGCAGGCCCGGCCCGTACAGTCGGATCATGCGTCTGAGCACTGTGATTCTGCCGATCCGCCGTTGGAACGAGGGCGGCAAGCAGGTGTGGCAACGGGCCGAGGAACTGGGTTTCCACACCGCGTACACCTACGACCACCTGTCGTGGCGGGTGCCCTTCCGGGAGGGCCCGTGGTTCGGGGCGCTGCCCACGCTGACCGCTGCCGCGTCGGCCACCCGGAGGCTGCGCCTGGGCACGCTGGTGACCTCGCCGAACTTCCGGCACCCGGTGACCCTGGCCAAGGAACTCATCTCACTCGACGACATCAGCGACGGGCGCGTCACCCTGGGCATCGGCGCGGGCAGCGCCGGCGGGTTCGACGCGACGGCCCTGGCGCCCGAGGGGACCGCGCCGTGGACGCCGCGCGAGCGGGCGGACCGGTTCGCCGAGTTCCTGGGGCTGCTGGACCGGCTGCTGACCGAGGACGCCGTGTCCTACGAGGGTGACTTCTGGTCGGCCGGGGACGTACGGAACATCCCCGGGTGCGTGCAGCGGCCGCGGCTGCCGTTCTCCGTGGCGGCGACCGGTCCGCGCGGGCTGAAGCTGGCCGCGCGGTACGGGCAGGCGTGGGTGACCACCGGCGACCCCAAGCTGTACGAGAACGGCACGCCCGACGAGTCCCTGGCGGCGATCCGGGGCCAGGTGACGAAGCTCGGCACGGCGTGCGAGGCCGTCGGGCGGGACGTCGGCGAGCTGGGCAAGACCCTGCTGACCGGGTTCACGCCGGACCGTCCGCTGGAATCCCTCGACGCGTTCGTGGACTTCGCGGGGCGGCACGCGGAGCTGGGCTTCGACGAGCTGGTGCTGCACTGGCCCGTCGCGGACACGCAGTTCGCGGCGGACGAGAAGGTCTTCGAGCAGATCGCGAGCGAGGGGCTCGCGCAGCTGGGCTGAGCGCGGCGGGGGCGGGACCCCGTGGGCGAACCCGCCAGGGCCCGGCGCGGGCCAGACGTGGGCCGCTCCCTTTCTGCGTCCCCCGCAGAGGTGTGACCCAGCAGACCACGTCCCCTCAGATGTGCGGCCTTTCGCACGTCCGTGCGTTCCATGCGGGAAGATGAAGCGATGACCTCAGCTACCGACTTCCGCTCCCGCCCGGCCGACGACCCCGAGGACGGCACCGGCGGTGCCACGGCCGTCCGTCTGATCGCCACCGACCTGGACGGCACCCTGCTGCGCGACGACAAGTCCGTCTCGGAACGCACCGTCGCCGCCATGGCCGCCGCCGAGGCCGCCGGCATCGAGGTCTTCTTCGTGACCGGCCGCCCGGCCCGCTGGATGGACGTCGTCAGCGCGCACGTCCACGGCCACGGCCTCGCCATCTGTGCCAACGGCGCCGCCGTCGTCGACCTGCACGCGGGCGGGGAGCTCATCGAGGTCCACCCCCTGGAGCGGCCCGACGCCCTCGCCACCGTGGCCGCGCTGCGCGCCGCCGCCCCCGACACCTCCTTCGCGGTGGAGCTGACCACGGGCATCCACTACGAGCCCGACTACCCGCCCTTCCAGTTCGACCCGGCGGCGAGCATCGGCACCGCCGAGGAACTGCTGCGCGCGCAGGACCCCGGCCCGGGCACCCCGGTGATCAAGCTGCTCGCGCACCACCCCGCGATGGCCCCGGACGACTTCCTCGACCTGGCCCGTGCCGTCGTCGGCACCCACGGCTCGGTCACCCGCTCCAGCACGACCGCGCTCCTGGAGATCAGCGGCCCGGGCGTCTCCAAGGCGAGCACCCTGGCCCGCTGCTGTGCCGAGCGCGGCATCCTCCCGGAGGAGGTGGTGGCCTTCGGCGACATGCCGAACGACATCGAGATGCTGGCCTGGGCGGGCCGCTCGTACGCCATGGGCAACGCCCACCCGGCGGTGCTGGCCGTCGCTTCGGGGCGCACCGCTCCCAATGAGGAGGACGGGGTCGCAGCGGTCATCGAGCAGATCCTGGCCGAGCGGCAGCGGTAGCAGCGACACCAGGAGCCACAGGCAGTGAGGGGCGTCCTCCGGGAGGACGCCCCTCACCTGTGTCCGCCTCGGCGACGCCCACTACAACGGCGCCTCCCACACCACCGTCGTCCCTCCGCCGTCCGCACCCAGCCCCGGACCGTACGAGCTCGACCCGCCCAGCGCCTCCGCCCGCCGCCTCAGGTTCCGCAGCCCGCTGCGCCGGCCGCCCTCCGGGATGCCGACCCCGTCGTCCGCCACGGTGAGCCGCACCGCGCGCTGCCCGTCGTCCAGCGCCACCGTCGCGTCCACGACCACCTCGATACGGGAGGCCGCCGCGTGCCGGAAGGCGTTCGACAGCGCCTCGCGCAGCGCCGCGATCAGGTTCTTCCCGGTCAGTTCGCCGACCAGCGCGTCCACCGGACCCACGAAGCGGTGCCCGGGCTTGAAGCCCAGCGGGACCGCCGCCATGTTGATCTCGCGCAGCACCCTGGTGCGCAGCCCGGACGGCGCCTCGGCCGGCCCCTGCTGGAGCGCGAAGATCGCCGTACGGATCTCCTGGATCGTCACATCCAGCTCGTCCACCGCCTTGCCGACCCCCTCCTGGACCGCCGGAACGACCGACCTGCGCTGGGCGCTCTCCAGCATCATCCCGGTCGCGAACAACCGCTGAATGACGAGGTCGTGCAGGTCACGGGCGATCCGGTCGCGGTCCTCGTACACCGCGAGCCGCTCACGGTCGCGCTGCGACTCGGCCATCATCAGCGCCAGCGCCGCCTGCGAGGCGAACTGGGTGGCCAGTGTCCGCTCCGCCTCGGTGAACGGCTTCCCGCCCCGCCCCCGCGGAGTCGCCAGCGCGCCCAGCACACGGCCGCCGCTGCGCAGGGGCAGCAGCATGCTCGGCCCGTACCGCGCGGACATCCGGGTGATCATGCGCGGGTCGGTGGCGGAGTCCTGGACGAACACCGACTCACCGCCCAGCAGCAGCTTCACGATCGGGCTCTCCGCCGGCATCACCTTGCCCAGCGTCTCGCCGGGGTTCTCGGAGGACACCGCCGCGATCTCCAGACCGCCGTCCTCGGTGGGCAGCAGCACCATCCCGGCGTCCGAGTCCGCCAGCCGCCGTGCCTGCTCGGCGACCACGGTGAGCGCGTCATCCACGTCCCCGCCGGACAGCAGGGCCGTCGTCACGGCCACCGAGCCGTCGATCCACCGCTCGCGCTGACGGGCCGCCTCGTACAGGCGGGCGTTGCCGATGGCGATGCCGGCCTCGGTGGCCAGCACCCGCAGCATGTGCAGGTCGTAGTCGTTGAACTCGCCGCCGTCGTTCTTCTCGGTGAGGTAGAGATTGCCGAAGATGTTGCCCTGTACCCGGATGGGGACGCCGAGGAAGGTCCGCATCGGCGGGTGGTGCGCGGGGAAGCCGGCGAAGCGGGGGTCGGCCGTCAGATCCGCGAGCCGCACCGGCTCCGGATCTCTGATCAACGCCCCGAGAAGGCCCTTGTGTCCGTCCGGCAGGCGGCCGATGGCGGCCGCCTGCTCGACGGTCACGCCGTACGTCACGAAGTCGGACAGCCCGTCGCCCTCGTCGTCGACGACGCCGATCGCCGCGTACCGGGCGTCGGCCAGTTCCGCGGCGGTCTCGCAGATGCGGTCCAGGGTGGAGTGCAGTTCGAGTCCGGTACCCACCGACCGCATGGCCTCCAGCAGGTGCGGCACCCGCGCGGTGAGCTCGGTCGACAACCCCTGCAGGCTGCGTGTCGCCTCGGTCGCGGCATCGAGGGAGTGCGGTGAGGCGGACCGGCCGTCGGGTACGAGCGGGTCCTGCTGCGCTGACATGCCCTTGAGACTAGTTAGTCCGATTTAAAGGGGAAAGTCGACCGTAGCGCGTTTCGACCACTCCAGAACGCGTTTCCCCCACTTGGGACCCGGTGAGCTGCCGGCCCGCCGTTCCCCAGCGCCGCCCGCCCCACCGCCATCCCCTTTCTCCTACGCCACCGGCTCCGCCGCCCTCTCCCGCTCCAGCATCCGCCGCAGCGGCCCCTCCACCGCGGTCAGGGCCATGAAGTCCCCGCGCTGCACGACCCGCCCCGCGTCCAGCACGACCACCTCGTCCACCGCCTCCAGACCCCGGAGCCGGTGTGTGATCAGCACGGTCGTGCGTCCCTCGGTGGCGGCCAGGAGGTCGGCCGTCAGAGCGTCGGCCGTCGCCAGGTCCAGGTGCTCGGCCGGTTCGTCCAGTACGAGCACGGGGAAGTCGGCCAGCAGCGCCCTCGCCAGCGCGAGCCGCTGCCGCTGTCCGCCGGACAGCCGCGCCCCGTGCTCGCCGACCAGGGTGCCGATCCCCTCGGGCAGCGCCTCGGCCCACTCCCGCAGCCGGGCCCGGCCGAGCGCCTCCAGCAGCATCGCGTCGTCCGCGTCGGTCCTGGCCAGCCGCAGGTTCTCCCGCACCGAACTGTCGAAGAGGTGGGCGTCCTGCGCGCACAACCCGACCACCGTCCGTACGTCGTCGCCGTCGAGCGCGTCGGCGTCCGTCCCTCCGATCGTGTACGACCCGGCTTCCGCGTCCAGGAACCGCAGCAGCACCTGGGCCAGGGTCGTCTTCCCGGCCCCGCTCGCCCCGACCACGGCGATCCGCTTTCCGGCCTCCAGCGTCAGGTCCACCTCGCTCAGCGCGTTCCGTTCCTGCCCGGCGTAGCGGGCGGACAGGCCCCGTACCTCGATCGGGAACGGCGACGCGGGCAGCGCCGCGGGCGTCTTCGGCTCCCGAACGGGAAGCGGCGCGTCCAGCACCTCGTACACCCGCTCCGCACTGCGCCGCACCCGCTGCCTGTACTGCACGGCCAGCGGCAGCCCGGTCACCGCCTCGAACGCGGCCAGCGGGGTCAGCACCACCACCGCCAGCGCCACCCCGGCCAGCCGCCCGTCCGCCACCGCCTGCACCCCGGCCCACGCGGCCCCGACCACGGTCAGCCCGCACACCAGCGCCGAGAGCCCGCCGCCGAGCGCGGTCGCCGAGGCGCCGCGCGAGGCGATCCGGGTCAGCTCCCCGTCCGCCTCCCGCACCGCGGCCAGCCTGCGCCCCAGCGCGCCCGCCACCGTCAGCTCGCCGACCCCGCCGAGCAGGTCCGCCACCCGTACCGCCAGCGCACCCCGAGCGGGAGCGAGCTGCCGTTCCGCCCGGCGCGCCGCCGCACCGCTCACCAGCGGCACCCCGACACCCGCGAGCAGCAGCCCGACCGCCAGCACGGCCCCGGCCTCCGGCAGCAGCCAGCCGGTGAAGCCCACGGCGGCCCCGCCCACCAGAACCGCCGCGCCGACCGGCAGCAGCCAGCGCAGCCAGTAGTCCTGCCAGGCGTCCACATCGGCGACGAGCCTGGACAGCAGGTCCCCGCGCCGCGTCTCCCGCAGCCCCGCGGGCGCGATCCGCTCCAGTCGCCGGTACACGGCCACCCGCATGTCCGCGAGCATCCGCAGCACGGCCTCGTGCGACACCAGCCGCTCCGCGTACCGGAACACGGCCCGCCCGATGCCGAAAGCGCGGGTCGCGGTGACCGCCATCATCAGATACAGCACCGGAGGCTGCTCGGAGGCCCGCGAGATCAGCCAGCCGGACACCGCCATCAGCCCCACGGCCGACCCCAGCGCCAGGCTCCCGAGCAGCAGCGCCAGCGCAAGCCGCCCGCGTTGCTCGCCCGCGTCGTGCCGCACCCGACGCAGCACACCGCCCCCTGCGACCGGCGCTGTTTCCCGTGAAACATCCACCGCCGCACCCTCAGCGGCCGAGCTCGTTTCACGGGAAACATCCACTGCGGCCGAACCTGTTTCACGTGAAACATCCACCACCGGCCCCCCCGCCTCCAGGCCCGTTTCACGTGAAACATCGCTCACCGCCGCCCGCGGCGCCCGCGCCCCCGTCGGCACAGCCCCCGCATCCCCCAGCGCCACCACCCGGTCCGCCACCGCCAGCAGCGCCGGCCGGTGCACCACCAGCAGCACGGTCCGCCCCACCGCCAGACGCCGTACCGCCTCGACGATGCCCGCCTCGGTCTCGCCGTCCAGCGCGGCCGTCGGCTCGTCCAGCAGCAGCACCGGCCGGTCCGCCAGGAAGGCCCGCGCCAGCGCCAGCCGCTGCCGCTGCCCTGCGGAGAGCCCGGCCCCGTCCTCGCCGAGGAGAGTCTCCACGCCCTGCGGCAGCGCGGCCACGAAATCCTGCGCCCCGGCGTCCCGCAGCGCCTCCAGCACCGCCGCGTCGTCCGCCTCCGGCCGGGCGAGCCGTACGTTCTCGGCGACGGTTCCCGCGAACAGGTGCGGCCGCTGCGGCACCCACGCCACCCGTGCCCGCCACTTCTCCGGGTCCACGGTCGCCAGATCGGTGTCCCCGACCAGCACCCGCCCCGACTCCAGCGGCACGAACCCCAGCACCGCGTTCAGCAGCGTCGACTTGCCCGCACCGCTGGGCCCGACCAGGGCGACGGTCTCCCCCTCCCCGACCTCCAGCGAAGCCGCGTCCAGCGAAGCGGCCGTCCGCCCCTCGTGCCGTACGGTCACCCCCTCGACCCGCAGCGCGCCGGCGGCCGGAGCTTCCCCCGAGCCGCCCTCGGGCAGCCCGGTCTCCAGCACCTCGAAGATCTCCTCGGCGGCCGCCAGCCCCTCGGCGGCGGCGTGGTACTGCGCCCCGACCTGGCGCAGCGGCAGATACGCCTCCGGAGCCAGGATCAGGATCACCAGCCCCGTGTACAGATCCAGCTCACCGTGCACGAGTCGCATGCCGATGGTGACCGCGACCAGCGCCACCGACAGGGTGGCCAGCAGTTCCAGCGCGAAGGACGACAGAAAGGCGATCCGCAGCGTCTTCATGGTGGCCCGGCGGTACTCGCCGGTGATGGCCCGGATCTGCTCGGCCTGCGCCTTGGCCCGGCCGAACACCTTGAGCGTCGGGAGTCCCGCGACCACGTCCAGGAAATGCCCGGACAACCGCGACAGCAACTTCCACTGACGGTCCATCCGGGACTGGGTGGCCCAGCCGATGAGAATCATGAACACCGGGATCAACGGCAGCGTCACCACGATGATCGCGGCCGACACCCAGTCTTCCGTGACGATCCGCGCCAGCACCGCCACCGGGACCACGACCGCCAGCCCGAGCTGCGGCAGGTACCGGGAGAAGTAGTCGTCCAGCGCGTCGACGCCCCGGGTGGCCAGCGCGATCAGGGAGCCGACCCGCTGCCCCCCGAGCCACCCGGGCCCGAGCCCCGCCGCCCGCTCCAGCAGTCGGCCCCGCAGCTCGGACTTGACCGCCGCGCTCGCCCGGTGGGCGGCCAGCTCGGTCAGCCAGGCCACCAGTGCCCGCCCGGCCGCGACCACGGCCAGCAGGATCAGCGGAGTGCGCAGACCGGCGGAGCCGAGGCCGTCCTCGAAGCCCCCGACCACCACCTCGGCGATGAGCATGGCCTGGGCCACGACCAGACCCGCGCCTGCGAGTCCGAGAACCACGACCGCTCCGAGGAAGAAACGGGTGGCCCGGGCGTACCTGAGCAGACGCGGGTCGATCGGTTTCACGTGAAACATCTCCCACTAGCGAGAACGAACAGCATCAACGGAAGCGGACCGCATCAGTGCGCGTCGGCGATGTGCTGCGTGCCGATCCGCTTCCTGAACACCCAGTACGTCCACCCCTGGTAGAGCAGCACCAGCGGCGTCGCGATGCCAGCGCACCAGGTCATGATCTTCAGGGTGTACGGGCTGGACGAGGCGTTGGTGACCGTGAGGCTCCAGGCGTCGTTCAGCGAGGACGGCATGACGTTCGGGAAGAGCGTCAGGAAGAGCATGGCGAAGGCGGCCGCGATGGTGACACCCGACAGGGCGAACGACCAGCCTTCGCGGCCCCGCTTGATCAGCGCGACCGCGGCGACCATGGACAGCGCCGCCACGAGCAGCGCGACGAGGCTTGCGGTGTCGCCCTTGTCGGCCTGGGTCCAGACCAGGAAACCGATGGCCAGCACTGCGGCCACCAGACCGGTCCTCACCGCGAGCGCGCGCGCCCGCATCCGGATGTCACCGACCGTCTTGAGCGCCGCGAACACCGCGCCGTGGAAGGTGAAGAGGGTGAGCGTGACCAGCCCGCCGAGGAGGGCGTACGGGTTGAGCAGGTCGAAGAAGTTCCCGACGTACTCCATGTCCGCGTCGATCTTCACGCCGCGCACGATGTTGCCGAAGGCGACGCCCCACAGGACGGCGGGCAGCAGGGAGGTCCAGAAGATCGCGTGCTCCCAGTTGGTCTGCCAGCGCGCTTCGGCCCGCTTGTGCCGGTACTCGAAGGCGACGCCCCGGACGATCAGGCAGGCCAGGATGAGCAGGAGCGGCAGGTAGAACCCGCTGAAGAGGGTGGCGTACCACTCGGGGAAGGCGGCGAAGGTGGCGCCGCCGGCGGTCAGCAGCCAGACCTCGTTGCCGTCCCAGACGGGTCCGATGGTGTTGATCAGGACCCGCCGTTCCTTGCGGTCCCTGGCGAGCAGCTTGGTGAGGACGCCGATCCCGAAGTCGAAGCCCTCCAGGAAGAAGTAGCCGATCCACAGGACGGCGATGAGCACGAACCAGACGTCGTGGAGTTCCACAGCAGTTCCCCAGTCCTAGTACGAGAAGGCCATCGGCCGGTCGGGATCGCGGTCGTCGCCGCCGATCTTCGTGGGCGGGTTGAGGTCGGCCTCGGTGAGTTCCGGCGGGCCGAGCTTCACGTACTTCACCAGCAGCCGGACCTCGATGACGGCGAGCACGGCGTACAGCAGGGTGAAGACGGTCATCGAGGTGATGACCTCGCCCTGCGAGACACCGGGGGAGACCGCGGCGGAGGTCTTCAGGACTCCGTAGACGACCCAGGGCTGGCGGCCCATCTCGGTGAAGATCCAGCCCCAGGAGTTGGCGATGAGCGGGAAGAGCATGGTCCACAGCGCGACGACCCAGTAGAGCGACGCGAGGCGCGGGCTGAGCACCTTGTTGCGGAACAGCACCAGGTTCGGCACCTCGTCCTCGCCGGTTCGCAGAGCCGGTGGGAGCAGGAACTTCCTCCTGGTCAGCCAGAGGCCCAGGATGCCGAGGGCGAAGGACGCCATGCCGAAGCCGATCATCCAGCGGAAGCCCCAGTAGGCGACCGGGATGTTGGGCCGGTAGTCGCCCGGGCCGAACTTCTCCTGCTCGGCCTTGTTGATCTCATTGATGCCGGGGACGTAGTCGGTGAAGTTGTTGTGGGCGAGGAAGGACAGTATTCCGGGGACCTCGACGGCGACCCGGTTGTGACCCTTGTCCACGTCACCGATGGCGAAGATCGAGAACGGCGCGGGCGCCTCGCCCTCCCACAGCGCCTCGGCGGCCGACATCTTCATCGGCTGCTGCTCGTACATGATCTTGCCGAGCGTGTCGCCGCTGATCGCGGTCATCAGACCCGCGACCACCACGGTGACCAGGCCGAGCCGCAGCGAGGTCCGCATCACCGGGACGTGCTTCTTGCGGGCCAGGTGGAAGGCCGCGATGCCGACCAGGAACGCCCCGCCGACCAGGAAGGCCGCAGTGATGGTGTGGAAGAACTGGGCGAGCGCGGTGTTCTGGGTGAGCACCTGCCAGAAGTCGGTGAGCTCCGCCCGCCCGCGCTCCTCGTTGATCCGGTAGCCGACCGGGTGCTGCATCCAGGAGTTGGCCGCCAGGATGAAGTACGCGGACAGGATCGTGCCGATCGAGACCAGCCAGATGCAGGCCAGGTGGATCTTCTTCGGCAGCTTGTCCCAGCCGAAGATCCACAGCCCGATGAAGGTCGACTCGAAGAAAAACGCGATCAGCGCTTCGAAGGCCAGGGGAGCGCCGAAGATGTCACCGACGAAGCGGGAGTAGTCGGACCAGTTCATGCCGAACTGGAACTCCTGCACGATGCCGGTGACCACCCCCATCGCGATGTTGATGAGGAAGAGCTTCCCCCAGAACTTGGTCGCCTTGAGGTACTTCTCCTTGTTGGTCCGCACCCAGGCGGTCTGCAGGCCGGCGGTCAGCGCGGCGAGCGAGATCGTCAGGGGGACGAACAGGAAGTGGTAGACGGTGGTGATACCGAACTGCCATCGCGCGAGGGTCTCTGGCGCCAGTGCCAGCTCCACGTCGTCTCTCCTTACGTCGCCGAACCCACAGCCCCATGCACGGTCCCGGACGTGCGGGACATCCATCGGGCTGCGCGCCCCGTAAATCCCACACATCATGGGACGAACAGGGACACGCTTGTGAACGCGTTCACATTCACAAGCATTATGTCGCACGTCCATTCGGAGGAATCCAGGGGGGTCCCCCTAAGAAACAGCGGTGCCCCCGCAAGCCGCCACACGGCTCGCAGGGGCACCGGACGCGGTGCGCTCCCGCGGGGCTACAGCTCCTTGCGGAACGCCTCCGCCGCCTTCAGGAACAGGTCGTTCGCCTCGACCTCGCCGATCGTCACGCGCACGCCCTCCCCCGCGAACGGCCGCACCACGACCCCGGCCCTGTCGCACGCCGCCGCGAAGTCGGTCGTCCGCTCCCCCAACCGCAGCCACACGAAGTTCGCCTGCGTCACGGGCACCGTCCACCCCTGGCCGACCAGCGCGTCGTACACCCGGGTCCGCTCGGCGATCAGCGCGTCCACCCGCTCGAGGAGCTGGTCCTCGGCGCGCAGCGAGGCGACGGCCGCCTCCTGTGCGATCTGGCTCACACCGAAGGGCACGGCCGTCTTGCGCAGCGCCGCCGCCACCGGCTCGTGCGCCACGACGAAACCGACCCGCAGCCCCGCGAGCCCGTACGCCTTGGAGAAGGTGCGCAGCACGGCGACGTTCGGCCGGTCCCGGTAGAGCTCGATGCCGTCCGGCACCTGCTCGTCCCGGATGAACTCGCGGTACGCCTCGTCCAGGACGATCAGGACGTCCTTCGGCACCCGGTCCAGGAAACGTTCCAGCTCAGCCCGGCGCACCACGGTGCCGGTGGGGTTGTTGGGGTTGCAGACGAAGATCAGCCGGGTCTTCTCGGTGATCGCGTCGAACATGGCGTCCAGGTCGTGCACGTCGCCTTCGTCCAGCGGCACCTTGACCGAGGTCGCCCCGCTGATCTGCGTGATGATCGGATAGGCCTCGAAGGAGCGCCAGGCGTAGATCACCTCGTCGCCCGGACCGGAGGTCGCCTGGAGCAGCGACTGCGCGACGCCGACCGAGCCCGTGCCGGTCGCCAGGTGGGACACCGGCACGCCGAAACGCTTCGCCAGCTCCTCCATCAGCCCCGTGCAGGCCATGTCCGGGTAGCGGTTGAAGACCCCGGCCGCGGCGATCGCCTGCTCCATGACGCCCGCGAGCGGCGGGTAGGGGTTCTCGTTGGAGGACAGCTTGTACGCCACCGGGCCGTCGCCCTCGGCGGCCGCGGCCGGCTTCCCGGGCTTGTACGTGGGGATGCCGTCCAGCACCGCACGCAGCTTGGGGCTCCCCGCGCTCGTCTCGCTCACTTCAGGTCCTCCTCGACCGTACGTACCGCCAATGCTGCACACCCTATGAGGATTGGGCAGCGCTGCGAAGGGGCCGCAGAAGACCGCCGCCCGTCCGGAAAGCACCGGCGCACCTCCCTGGGGGGCGCGCCCCCGGTCTGCGCGCGCGCCGGTGGCTCACGCCGTGGCGCGCGTCCCCCGAACCGGTGAGTTGAGACCTGCCCGCAACATACGACAGATGCCGGACGCACCCCGTCAGCCCATGGACTCCACGGCAACGCACCCCCCAACACCCTTGACTTCCATGGTCATTGACGATCCAACCCGTGCAAAAACGTGCCTGCCACCGAGCGCATATGCACGGCAGTCAATCGGCCCCCCGCGCCCTAATATCGGCTCGCCATGACAGCAGCAGGGAAGCATCAGGTGAGCCGGACCGAGACACCCCGGCGAGGCAGTCGGCCAGGACGTGCGGGCATCCGGGATGTCGCCGCCGCAGCCGGTGTCTCCATCACGACTGTCTCCGACGCCCTCAACGGCAAGGGACGGCTCCCGGACGCCACCCGCCGCCACGTCCGCGAAGTCGCCGACCGGCTGGGCTACCGCCCCTCCGCCGCGGCCCGCACCCTCCGTACCGGCAAGTCGGGCCTGATCGGTCTGACCGTGACGACGTACGGGGATGAACCTTTCACCTTCACCGAGTTCGCGTACTTCGCGGAGATGGCGAGGGCCGCGACCTCGGCGGCCCTCGCCCGCGGCTACGCCCTCGTCATCCTTCCGGCCTCCTCCCGCCACAGCCCCTTCGACGTGTGGCAGAACGTGGCGCTCGACGGGACCGTCGTCATCGACCCCTCCGACGACGACCAGGTCGTCACCGAGCTGATGCGCCAGGGCCTGCCCGTCGTCTCCGACGGCCGCCCGTCCGGGGCCCTGCCGGTCACCGCCTGGGTCGACAACGACCACGAGGCCGCCGTACTCGATCTCCTCGACCACCTCGCGGACGCCGGCGCCCGCCGCATCGGCCTCCTCACCGGCACCACCACGGACACGTACACCCGGCTCTCCACCACCGCGTACCTGCGCTGGTGCGAGCGCGTCGGCCAGGACCCGGTGTACGAGTCCTACCCGGCGCACGACCCGTGCGCGGGCGCCGTCGCGGCCGACCGGCTGCTCGCCCGCCCGGACCGCCCGGACGCCGTCTACGGGCTCTTCGACCCCAACGGCACCGACCTGCTGGCCGCCGCCCGGCGCTACGGGCTGCGGGTCCCGGAGGACCTGCTGCTCGTCTGCTGCTCGGAGTCGACGGTGTACGCGAGCACCGAGCCGCCCATCACGACGCTCTCGCTCAAGCCGCGCCGGATCGGCACGGCCGTCGTGCAGCTCCTCATCGACGCCATCGAGGGACTGGACACCGGGCACCCGGTCGAGCAGGTGATACCGACCGAGCTCATCATCCGTACGTCTTCCCAGCGACGTCCGCCGCGCACCACGGTGAGCGCCCCGCGGTCGCCGGCGGGGGACTGAGCGCACGGCCCGAGGGGGGCCACGAAGGGGCGGACGGGGCGGCAGGCGGGGAGCCGCCCCGAAATCAACACCGGGACCGATCTCCGCAATCCGGACGAAACCACTGGTGAACCACGGGTGTACCCGGATTCACCACCCCTGGTGCCTCACACAGCGCGGGACGCATTCCTATGATGGGCGCACGACACAGCGGACCACCCGAGACCAGGTGGGACCCCAAGGTGTACGGCGGTGCGACGGTGGTGGAGGGGTCAATGACTCAGGGGGCCGGTCAGGGACCCGCGGTGCGTACGGCTACGTTGCGGGACTTCCGGGTGCCTCCCTATGCGCAGGCCCCCGTCGCGGCGTACGACGCGGAGCAGACGCACGGGGGAGAGCCGGTGCGCGCGGAAGAGCCGGTGCATCCGGGAGGGCCCGTGCACGCGGGAGAGCCCGTGCACGTGGGTGAGCAGAGGCGTCCGGAAGAGCCGGTGCACCCGGGGGAGCAGGCGCACACGGGGCGCCCGTACGTCGTCGCGCAGGAGCCGTACGACCTCTCCGAGGAGCCGTACGACGTGTCCAACGAGCCGTACGCCCCCACGCCGCAGCCGTACGACCTCGCCAAGGAGCCCTACGCCCCCGCACCTGCCCCCTACGTCTCGGCGCACGACGGGTACGACCCCGAGCCCCCCTTCGACGAGGGCGACGAGCCCGAGGGCTACACCCCCACCCAGCGCGACCTCCCGGTGATCACCCGGGACGACCGCGGCCCCGGCGACACGCTGCGCGTGCCGCGGCCGGACTTCGCCGCCCGGAGCGAGGGCGAGGGCCCCGGCCCGCTGTTCGTCGTCGGCGACGTGCACGGCTACCTGGTGGAATTGCTGGACGCCCTGCACGAGCAGGGCCTGATCGACGGCGAGGGCCACTGGTCGGCGGGCAACGCGCGCCTGTGGTTCCTCGGCGACTTCACCGACCGCGGCCCCGACGGCATCGGCGTCATCGACCTGGTGATGCGGCTGTCCGCCGAAGCGGCGGCGGCCGGCGGCTACTGCAAGGCCCTCATGGGCAACCACGAACTCCTGCTCCTCGGCGCCCGCCGCTTCGGCGACACCCCCGTCAACTCCGGCGCCGGCACCGCCACCTTCCAGGCGGCCTGGCTGCTCAACGGCGGCCAGAAGCACGACATGGAGCGCCTCCAGGACGTACACCTGCACTGGATGGCACGCCTGGACGCCGTCGCCCTGGAGGACGGGCACCTGCTGACGCACTCCGACACCACCGCCTACCTCGACTACGGCAGCACCATCGAGGACGTCAACGACACCGTGCACGACATCCTCAACCGCAATGACGCCGACGAGTGCTGGGACGTCTTCCGCAAATTCACCAAGCGCTTCGCGTTCCGTGACGAAGGCGGCTCCGACGCCGTGCGGGAATTGCTCGCCGCATATGGCGGTGAGCGCATCGTGCACGGTCACAGCCCCATCCCGTACCTTCTCGGCGAGGTCGGGGGCGAGGACCCCTCGGACGGAGAGGGCAGCTCGGGACCGCTCGTGGAGGGTCCGCACGTCTACGCCGACTCGCTCGCGATCGCCATGGACGGCGGCGTGACCATGGCCGGAAAGCTGCTGGTGGTCCAACTGCCGCTGAATGACTGAGCGTCACGTGTTCATACGCACGCCAATCGAACACAAACCCGGCGCCGGGTCAATTTCCGCAAACCCCCTGTCACCCCGTGCCGTAACGGCTCTACCATCGGGTTATCCGTAGCAGGCTCTCCTCCGTTTCCGCCCAACCGCCCCACCGAAGCGGGCAACCCGGCCCTACGGAGCATCGGGGGATGCACATGAACAGCGCTCCGCACCTGCTGGCCGAGGACCGCCCGGAGTTCGAGCGGACCCTCGACGAAGCACTGCGCACCGCGCGCGAACGCCCAGAACTGGCCGCCGGGAACGGGCGGCTGAACAATGATCAGCTCCGCACCGCCGCCCTCAACGCGAGGGAGATCATCAACGGTCACGCTCTCGCCGAGTACGACCACTACGTGAAGGTGCGGGGCGAGCTGCGCGCGCCGGCCCTGCCCACCACGCTGCTCGCGCCCGGGGTCGGCGAGCACGCCGAGACGACCGGTGCCGGGGCGATCGCCGTGGTCGCCGTGCTGACCCCCGTGCTGGCCGGGATCGCCGCCGTGGTGCTACTGCTCGTGGGCTTCTCGCTGCGGATGCTGACCCCGCCGCCCGCGATCGCCGACGCCCTGCTGACCGCCGGCTGGGTCTTTACGGCGCTGGCCGCGGCGGGCCTGCTGGGAGCGGCGGTGGGCCTGCTGTTCACCGCGCTGCGCAACGGCTCGACCGCCTTCCGGGCGAGCCACCGGGACGCGAGCGCGGAGGAGGTCGACCGGGCCAGGGACGCCTGGACGGAAGCCCTCATGGAGCGGGGCATCGTCCCGTTCCTCCGCGAGGCCCTCGCCGACGCGCCCGAACCGGACTCCTCCGCTCCGGGGCCGCCCCGGCAGACCGGCCGCATCCCGGGGCTCGGATACTCCCGGCCGGACTTCAGCAGCCCCGGCGAGAACGGCCACAAGACCCGTCCCAGCTACTCCAGCCCGGACTTCTCCAGCCCCGACTTCGGCGGCCCGGACCACACACCGGAGTGACCGGTGCGGCCCGGAGCCGCCGCTTCCGTTACGCCGTGCCCCCGTCGGCCACGCCGTGCCTCAGTCGGCGATCGGCAGGTAGACCCGGTTGCCCGCCGCCGCGAACTCGGCGGACTTCTCCGCCATGCCCGCCTCGATCTCCTCGGCGGTCCCCCCGTGCTCCCTCCTGATGTCCTGGCTGATCTTCATCGAGCAGAACTTCGGCCCGCACATGGAGCAGAAGTGCGCCGTCTTCGCGGGTTCCGCCGGGAGCGTCTCGTCGTGGAACTCCCGGGCCGTGTCCGGGTCGAGGGCCAGGTTGAACTGGTCCTCCCACCGGAACTCGAACCGCGCGTCACTGAGCGCGTCGTCCCACTCCTGCGCCCCCGGGTGGCCCTTGGCGAGGTCCGCCGCGTGGGCGGCGATCTTGTACGTGATGACGCCGGTCTTCACGTCGTCCCGGTTGGGCAGCCCCAGGTGCTCCTTGGGCGTCACGTAGCAGAGCATCGCGGTGCCCCACCAGGCGATCATCGCGGCGCCGATGCCGGAGGTGATGTGGTCGTAGGCGGGCGCCACATCGGTCGTCAGGGGGCCGAGCGTGTAGAACGGCGCCTCCTCGCAGATCTCCTGCTGGAGGTCGATGTTCTCCTTGATCTTGTGCATCGGGACGTGCCCCGGGCCCTCGATCATGGTCTGTACGTGGAAACGCTTTGCGGTCTTGTTGAGTTCCCCGAGCGTCCTCAACTCCGCGAACTGCGCCTCGTCGTTGGCGTCCGCGATCGACCCCGGCCGCAGACCGTCGCCCAGCGAGTACGTCACGTCGTACGCGGCGAGGATCTCGCAGAGCTCCTCGAAGTGCTCGTAGAGGAAAGATTCCCGGTGGTGCGCCAGGCACCAGGCCGCCATGATCGACCCGCCGCGCGAGACGATGCCGGTCTTGCGGCGCGCGGTCAGCGGCACGTAGGCCAGGCGCACGCCCGCGTGGACGGTCATGTAGTCCACGCCCTGCTCGGCCTGCTCGATGACCGTGTCCTTGTAGACCTCCCAGGACAGCTCCTCGGCGCGGCCGTCGACCTTCTCCAGCGCCTGGTAGAGCGGCACGGTGCCGATCGGCACGGGCGCGTTGCGCAGGATCCACTCGCGGGTGGTGTGGATGTTGCGGCCGGTGGACAGGTCCATGACCGTGTCGGCGCCCCACTGCGTCGCCCAGGTCATCTTGTCCACCTCCTCCTCGATCGAGGAAGTGACCGCGGAGTTGCCGATGTTGGCGTTGACCTTCACCAGGAACCGCTTGCCGATGATCATCGGCTCGATCTCCGGGTGGTTCACATTCGCCGGGAGCACCGCGCGGCCCGCCGCGATCTCCTCCCGTACGACCTCGGGGGAGACGTTCTCCCGGATCGCGACGTACTCCATCTCCGGCGTGATCTCCCCGCGCCGCGCGTACGCCATCTGCGTGACGGCCCGGCCCTCGCGGCCCCGGCGGGGCTGCCGGGGCCGGCCGGGGAAGACCGCGTCGAGGTTCTTCAGGCCCCCGCGCGGCGACGTGTGCCTGATGCCGTCGTCCTCGGGGCGGACCGGACGGCCCGCGTACTCCTCGGTGTCGCCGCGCCCGATGATCCAGTTCTCGCGCAGCGGGGCCAGGCCGCGCCGTACGTCCGTCTCGACGGTCGGATCGGTGTACGGGCCGGACGTGTCGTACAGCGTCACGTCCTTCCCATTGGTCAGGTGCACCTGACGGACCGGCACCCGCAGGTCCGGCCGCGATCCCTCGACGTACCCCTTGTGCCAGCCGGGCGTGCGCCCGTCCTGGTCCGAGGCAGGCGTGCGTGCATCCATCGTGGTCATGAGACCTACTCCCTACGCCGGCATTACCCGGTAACAGGTTCGGCGGTCGACGCAGCCGTTTCCGTGCATACGTGTGCGTATGCGTACGGAGGTCAGCGCCCTCTCAGCCCGGTGCTCCGAGCTCCCGCGTGTGCAAAGGTGCCCCCACGCTAGCGCCATGCCGGGCGCGCTGAACAGAGGGCCCCTGTCGTTCTTGCGATGATCGCCTCGTGACCCCATCACAGCCCTCCCCCCAGCCGACGCCCCCCCAGCAGCCTCCCGCCGCAGGTCATGGGCACGGACACAGCCACGGCCACGGCCCGGTCGCGCCGGTGTCCAAGCACCTGCGCAAGGTGATCGCGGCCATCCTGATCCCCTTCGCGACCGCCGTCCTCGTAGGACTGGCGATCCTGTGGCCGGGCGGCGCACCCGGCCACGAGCGCACCGGAGTCGGCTTCGACCGCCAGAGCGAACAGGGCAGGGTCGTCGCCGTCGACACCATCGACTGCAAGGACGCCAATGTCGCCCCGCAGCAGGCGGCTCCGGGCGAGCGGACGACGCCGCCGGGCAGCGGTCCCGCCACCGAGTGCAAGAAGGCCACCGTCGAGGTGACCACCGGCGCCGACAAGGGCCGCACCTTCACCGAGATCGTCCAGCCGGAATCCTCCCGGCAGTTGAAGCAGGATCAGGAGGTCGTCGTCGCGTACGCCCCGAACGCGCCCCGCGACCTCCAGTACTCGGTGACCGACGTGAACCGGAAGCTTCCGCTCGCCCTGCTCGCCGGGATCTTCGCCGTCGCGGTGGTCGTGGTCGGCCGGCTGAAGGGCGTGATGGCGCTGATCGCGCTGGTGGCGTCGTTCGCGGTGCTGACCCTGTTCATCCTCCCGGCCATCCTCCAGGGGTCGAATCCGCTGGTCGTGGCGGTGGTCGGGGCGAGCGCGATCATGCTGATCGCGCTGTACGCCTGCCACGGCCTGAACGCGCGCACCTCCGTCGCGGTGCTCGGCACGCTGATCTCGCTGCTGCTGATCGGGCTGCTGGGCTCGCTGTTCATCGGCTGGGCGTTCCTGTCCGGCAACATCGACGACAGCACCGGCCTCATCCACAGCCTGTATCCGTCGATCGACATGAGCGGCCTGCTGCTCGCCGGCGTCATCATCGGTTCGCTCGGCGTCCTGGACGACGTGACGGTCACCCAGACCTCCGCCGTCTGGGAACTGCACCAGGCCGACCCGACGATGGGCCCGCGCGCGCTGTACCGGGCGGCCATCCGCATCGGCCGCGACCACATCGCGTCCGTCGTGAACACCCTGGTGCTCGCCTACGCGGGCGCCGCGCTGCCGCTGCTGCTGCTGTTCTCCATCGCCCAGTCCAGCGTCGGCACGGTGGCCAACAGCGAGCTGGTCGCGGAGGAGATCGTGCGCACCCTGGTCGGTTCCATCGGCCTGGTGGCCTCGGTGCCGGTGACCACCGCGCTCGCGGCGCTGGTGGTCTCCGCGGACCGTTCGGGCACCGGAGCCGGTACGGGTTCCGGCTCGGTCACGGCGCCGGACGCGCGGCCGGTACGACGCGGACGCGGCCGGCGCCGCAAGAGCTGACGCGGGCCGGGGTCACCCCGCGTTCTCCTCCGCGAGGATGCGGCCGAGCTCGTCCTCCAGGCACCCGGCATAGTTACTCTGCGTGTGCTCCTGGCCGAGGGGGACCAGCTTGTCGGTGCGGTCGAGGAAGGCGACCAGGGGCGCCGCGCTCGCCCGGAACAGCGCCCGGTCGCCACCGACCTGGAGCCGGATGTGGACGTCCGCGAGTTCGTCCGGATCGGACGGCGAGATGTGCACATCCCCCTCGCCGCAGGGTTCATTGATCCCGTCGACCAACAGCTCACGCCCAAAAGCCCAGGTCACAGGGGAATCACCGGGCAGGTGGAAGGTCAGGCGGATCGCGTACGGGTCCTTCGCCTCGTACATCAGCTCCACCGGAATGCGAAAGGAGAGCTCCTCGGAGACGAGGAAGCTCATCATGACCTCTGCCTGAACCGACTCGCGCATAGCCAACCCTGCCGTAGATGAAAGTGGCCGGAACGATCCCTTCCGGACCTCTTGACGCCATCGTGCTTGAAGCACTAACAGATCACAAGGAGTGAGTTTTCAGATACTGATAGAGAACATGAGCGAACGGATCACCCCACCGAGTTCAGCGCGCATCTGTTCGACAGCGGGTCTCAGCCGGTGTTCCTGATCGAGCGGGAGCGAGATCGCCAGCGCGGCCGCCGTCGGCCCGATCGTGACCGGGATCGCCGCGCACGCCGTGCCGATCACGTACTCCTGGCGCTCGACCACCGTCTGCATCCGCTCGACCGCCGACAGCCTCTCCAGCAGGGCGGACGCGTCGCGCACGGTGTACGGGGTGAGGGGTTCGACGGGGTGGCGGTCGAGGTGGTCGAGGCGGGTTCGGGTGTCCACCTGGGAGAGCAGGCACTGGCCGATCGCGTGCGCGTGCGCCGTCTCGCGGAGGTCGGCCCATTCCTCGACGGCCGGGTGTTCGATGCTCTCGGCGAGGGCCGTCAGTTCGACTTCACCCTCGCGGTAGACGGCGAAATACACCGCGACCCCGAGCGTGTCGCGCCAGCGCTCCATCGTCCCGGTGACGACCTCGCGCCGGTCCTGCCCCGCCGCCCCCCGCCCGAGCCGCCCGACGGCCGGTCCGAGCACAAAAACACCCTGCTCGCGACGGAGGTATCCCTCGTGGGTCAGGGTGCGCAGCAGGTGGTAGGCGGTGGGCAGCGGAAGCCCGGCCTCGCGGGCGAGCTGCTTGGCGGGGGCGCCGCCGGGGTGGTCGCTGACCGCCTCCAGCAGGCGCAGGGCGCGCTGGACCGAGCCGATCAGGGTGGGGGCGGATGCCGGACCGCCGGGCACGGGCCCACCTGTCGGGGAACCGCCGGGCTCGGGTCTTCCGGGCTCGGGTCTTCCGGGCGCGGGTCTTCCGGGCGCGGGTCTTCCGGAAGCGGGCGCCGGTGGGGTGCGGGGGCGGGGGGCGGCCGGCACGGTCGCGGTGATCGGTGCGGGCGGGGCGGTCGGTCGGGCCGTGGGCTGGGCCGTGGCCATGGGTCACTCCCGGGGTCCCGAGGGGCGGTGCGGCCGCCGGGGAGCGGGAGTCCCGGGTGACGGCAGCGGTTTTTCACCCTAACTGCCAAGCCCGGGGGCTCAGTTGTTTTCACGTGTCAGATTCCCCCCGGCGGGCTAACGCCCGCACGGGTTGCCTGACGGCGGCCACGGTCCCGCCGCGCGCGGCGTCACCAGCCCTTGGAGGAACCGCCGGACGAGGAGGACGACTTGAAGCGCCGTATGACGTAGATCAGACCGCCGACCAGCGCGACCAGGACCAGCAGCTTGAACAGCAGCCCGATCAGCGTGCCGATCGCGGTGAGGATCGCGCCGCCGAACACGAGGAGGACGAGGGCGGGGATCGCGACCCACTTCACCCAGCCCGGCAGACCTTCGAATACTTCTCGTGCAGCCATCTTCGTGCCTCTCCCTAGGTCCGGAATCTGCCCGGCTCTGCGATGTTTTCCTGCTTTCGATGCTAGGCGCGGAAGCACGTCCAACGGGGCCGTGCAGCCCTTGAAGACCCCTGATCCGCCCCCTAGGGAACCCGGGGTGTTTCACGTGAAACATTTCGGGGGCCGGCCCACGGAAGCGGCTCAGCCCTCCGGCGGAGCTCAGGTCTCCGGGGGAGCTCAGCCCTCCGGTGGGGACAGCCCTCCGGAGGGGACAGCTCTCCAGTGGGGTTCAGCCCTCCGGCGGGGAGAAGACCACCAGCACCCGCAGGTCCTCCGAGATGTGGTGGAACTTGTGCGCCACCCCGGCCGGCACGTAGACCACACTGCCTCGCGCCACCTGCGTCGTCTCCATGCCGACGGTGACCGCCGCGCGGCCGCTCACCACGAAGTAGATCTCGTCCTCGTTGTGCGGCTGCTGCGGGTCCGTCGCGCCCGCGTCGAGCGCGTACAAACCGGCCGACATGTTCCGTTCCTTGAGGAACTGCAGATACGCGCCGTCATTCGCGGCGCGCTCCGCCTCCAGATCGTCCAGTCGGAATGCCTTCATGCCTGCTCGCTCCTCGCCGCGTACCGCCGTACTGGGTATGACCGATCACGTCTGCCACGATCGGGCACATGATGAATTTTGCAGTAAAGACGATCGCCAACGCGGTCGCCCTCTGGGTGGCCGTGTGGCTCGTCCAGGACATCACGCTCACCGGCGACAGCACCGGCCGCAGAATCGGCACGCTCGTCGTGGTGGCCCTGCTCTTCGGGCTGGTGAACTTCCTGGTCAAGCCGGTGGTGAAGCTCCTCTCCTTCCCGCTGTTCGTCCTCACGCTGGGTCTGTTCACCCTGGTCGTGAACGCTCTGATGCTGCTGCTCACCTCGTGGCTGGCCGACACGTTCGACCTCGCCTTCCACGTCGAGGGCTTCTGGACCGCCGTGCTCGGCGCGCTCATCATCAGCGTCGTGTCCTGGGCCCTGAACATGATCCTCCCCGACGGAAGGGACTGACCTCCATGCCGATGTCCGACGAAGACGGCGACGGCACCCGGTCCGTGCGGGCCGGGCTGCCCGAACCCGTCGCCTACGAGCCGACCCTGCCGGGACCGGTGTTCGCCGCCCACTTCCACCTGCCGGGCGAACCCACGGGCCCGTACACCTACGGCCGCGACGAGAACCCCACCTGGACCCATCTGGAACGGGCGATCGGAGAGCTGGAGGACCCGGGCGGCGCCGCCCACACAGTGGTCTTCGCCTCCGGCATGGCCGCGATCTCGGCGGTGCTGCTCTCCCAGGCGAAGGCGGGCGACGCCGTCGTGCTGCCCGACGACGGCTACCAGGCACTCCCCCTGGTCCGCGAGCAACTGGAGGCGTACGGGGTCGAGGTGCGTACCGCGCCCACTGCCGACGAGGCGCAGATCGTCCACCTCACCGGCGCGAGACTGCTGTGGATCGAGTCGCCGTCCAACCCGGGCCTCGACGTCTGCGACATCCGCCTCCTCGCCGACGCCGCCCACGAGGCCGGCGCCCTGGTCGCCGTCGACAACACCCTCGCCACCCCGCTCGGACAGCGCCCGCTCGACCTGGGCGCCGACTTCTCGGTGGCCAGCGGCACCAAGGGGCTCACCGGCCACGGTGACCTGCTGCTCGGCTACGTGACCTGCCGCGACGCCGAACTGGCGGCGAGGGTGCGCCGCTGGCGCAAGGTCGTCGGGGCGATTCCCGGGCCGATGGAGGCCTGGCTCGCCCACCGCTCGCTGGCCACGCTGCAACTGCGCGCCGACCGGCAGGGCGCGAGTGCCCTGCTGCTCGCGACGGCCCTGCGTGGGCACCCGTACGTCAGCGGCCTGCGTCACCCGGGTCTGCCCGAGGACCCCGCACACCCGGTGGCGGCGCGGCAGATGCAGCGGTTCGGCTGCGTGGTGTCGTTCACGCTGCCGGACCGGGAGTTCGCGGAGAAATTCCTGGGCGCGCTGCGGCTGGTGGACGACGCGACGAGTTTCGGCGGCGTGCGGTCCACCGCCGAGCGGCGCGGGCGGTGGGGCGGCGACGCGGTGCCGGAGGGCTTCATCCGGCTCTCGGTGGGCGCGGAGGACGCGGACGACCTGCTCGTCGACATCCTGCGGGCGCTGGAGGCGGCGGGCGGCCCGCTGGACGGACCGGTCGGCTGACGGTCTCCGAGCGCTCGATGCGGCACGCATGTACGTAGCGCTGGGTAGCCGCCCGGCGTAGGACGGGCGGTCCGAACCTCCCCCCTCGTGGCTCGGACCGCCCCGGTTCTGCGCGCGAAGAACCGCCTGCACAAGGCTAGTTGACTCTGCGTCAGTGTCCAATCACGCTAGCGACAGCGACCTATCGACATATTTATACTGCGTCTTCGGGCACACCGGCGGGGACCGGACCACGGGACCTGGACAGCGGTACGGGGCCGGGCGCACTCCGGCCTCCGCGACCGCCGTCCCGGTACCGCGCGACGCGGAAGGCATGACATGGACCTGGCCCTGCTGCGCACCTTCGTCACCGTCCACCGGGCGGGCTCCTTCACCCGGGCCGCCGCCCTGCTCGGCCTCTCCCAGCCCGCCGTCACGGGCCAGATACGCACGCTGGAGCGGCAGTTGGGCCGTCCCCTGTTCCTGCGCCGGGCCCGTGGCGTCACCCCCACCGCCATCGGCGACGAACTCGCCCACCGGGCCGCCCCGCACCTCGACGCCCTGGTCGAGATCACCGAGACCGGCCTCGACGACCAGTCCGGTGTACGCACCCTGCATCTGGCCGGGCCGCCCGAGTTCACCTCGCTGCGCGCCCTGCCCGCGCTCGCCCCGCTCACCGCCCAGGGACTGGCGCTGCGGGCCGCCTTCGGCAGTTCCGAGGAGACCCTGGAAGGGCTCGCCGCCGGTCACCACGACCTGGCGCTCACCACCGACCGGCCGCGCGGCGGGCTGCTGACCGCCACCGCCCTGTGCGACGAGGAACACGTCCTGGTCGCCGCACCCCGCTGGGCCAAGCACCTCACCCCGGAACTCCTCGCCGACAAGGGCGCCGTCGTCCTGGAGAACCTCCCCGTGGTCGAGGTCCACGAGAGCCTGCCGCTGGTCACCCGGTACTGGGCCGCCGTCTTCGACACCCCGCCCGCGTCCGCGGGCACCGTCGTCGCCCCGGACCTGCGCGCCGTCCTGACCGCCACCAGCGCCGGCGCGGGTCTGGCCGTACTGCCCCGCTACCTGTGCGCGGACGCGCTCGCCCGCGGCGACGTGGTGGCGCTGCACGAGCCCGCGGTGCCGCCCCTGCGCACCTATTTCCTCGCGGTGCGCACCGGCACGCTCGCCCAGCCCCATCTCGCGCGGGCGCACGAATGGCTGCTGCGCGCTGCCGGAGACTGGTGCTGAGCGGGAGCCGAGGGGGGCCCGAAGTTTCGACCGGCCCCGCGCGGGCCACGTTATTGCCATGACCGAACGTCCCGTGGTCAAGCGCACCGCCCGCGCCGTCCTCCTCGACGGCGACCACCTCGTCCTCATCAAGCGCACCAAGCCCGGCGTCGACCCGTACTGGGTGACCCCCGGCGGAGGAGTCGAGCCGACGGACGCCACCGTCGTCGACGCCCTGCACCGGGAGGTGGACGAGGAACTCGGGGCGAAGATCAGCGACGTGGTCCCCTGCTTCGTCGACACCGTCGAGCACATCGCGGGCAACGCCGGCGCGGGCGTGAAGGTGCAGCACTTCTTCGTCTGCCGCCTGGAGTCCATGGACCCGGCGCTGCGGCACGGCCCGGAGGTCGACGAGCCGCTCGGCGAGTACGAGATCGTGCGGGTGCCCTTCAGCCGGGTCGGCATCGCGGCCGTGCATCTCGTACCGCTGTCCCTGCGGCACTACCTGGACGGCAACATCGAGGGCGTACGGGCACTGCTCGCCCCCGACCTGGGCTAGCCGACCGCTGCGACGAGTTCCTCCACCGCGTCGTGCCGTATGCGGCTGCCCGGGATGCCGACGGTCCTGAGCGCGTCGAGTCCGCTGCGGATCATGCCGGGCGGCCCCGAGAGGTAGGCGTCGTACGCGTTCCAGGGCCCGAACTTGCGCACCGCGTCGGGGAACTGGGACCGGTCGTCGACCACCGGGCGCACCGACAGCCAGGAGTGCGACTTCGCCAGGCGCAGCATGGTGTCGATGTCGTACAGGTCGAAGTCGGTGCGCGCCCCGTAGAACACCTCGACCGGCCGCCGCTCCCCGTGCTCCGCGACGTCCTCGACGAGTGCCTTGATGGGGGCGATGCCGGTGCCGCCGCCGATGCAGAGCAGCCCGTTGTCGGTGGTGTGGTCGACGGTCATGGAACCGGAGGGCGGGCCGAGCCGCAGGACGTCGCCGGGGCGGGCCCGGTGCACCAGCGCGTTCGACACCCAGCCCGCCGGGACGGCCTTCACGTGCAGGGTGAGCAGCCCGTCCGGGCGCGGGGCCGCCGCGAAGGAGTAGTGCCGCCAGACCCGCGGCCACCACGGCGTCTCCAGGCTGGTGTACTGCCCGGCCAGGAACGGGTACGGCTGGTCGGGGCGGAGCGTGATCACGGCGATGTCGGGGGTGCGCAGGTCGTGCGCGACGACCTCGGCGTGCCACCAGGGCGGCGAGGTCAGTTCGCTCTCCGCCGCCGCGTCGATCATGATCTGCGAGACCTTCGTGTACGTCCGCACCCAGGCGGCCTCGGTCTCCGCGTCCCACACCGCCGCCGCGTACCGGGTCAGCGCCCCGATCAGGGCCTCGCCGACAGCCGGGTAGTGCGCGGCCCGCGTGCCGTACTTGCGGTGCCCGGAGCCGAGGTGGCGCAGGTACTGGCCGAGCACCTCGGGGGTGTCCATGTGATCGGCGGCGGTCAGCAGCGCCTTGAACAGCCGGTCGCGCTGGGTGTCCATGGCCGGCGGGAACATCGGCCGCAGGTCGGGGTGCCGGACGAACAGCAGCGCGTAGAAGTACGAGGTGGCCCGGTCCGCCACCGGCTCGATCTCGGCCAGCGTCCTGCGCACCCGAAGGGCGTCCGGGGAGGGCTGGTGGCCCTCGGGGGCGGCGAAGGGCCGGGGCGGGGTGCTCCCGAAGAGGAGTGCGGCAGCCGTCGGCGCGGGGTCCGCGGCCGGCGACTCGGGGGCCGACGGGGCGGCGTCGGCGGCCCGTCGTGGTCCGTCCGCCGGGTCCGTGCCGGCGGCCTGCGGCGCGGCCGCCGTCGGGGCGGGGCCGGTGGCCGGTGGTTCGGTCGCCTCCGCGGGTTCAGCAGTGGCCGTGGCGCCGGGCGCGGGGACGAACCACCCGCTGCTCCTGTCGCCGTCCGGGCCTCTTCCGGCTCCCTCTCCACCGGCCTCGGCTATGCGGTTCTGCCTGGCCGCGGCGGTGTTCCCGGTCGGTGTCGCTGTCGGAGCGTCCATTCTGTGCCTCGCCTCGAACGTCATGTGGTCGCGCTTCTCCCTCAGTGAGAGCTCTGTGAGAGCAAGGCGGAAAAGGCTGCGCGTCGGCCGCAGTTCTCGTCGTCGCAGCGTGTCAGCCCGTCGCCCACAGCGGGCGAAGACCGGGAAGTCCAGGTTTCCGATCTCTCCTTACGCCTAGGCTGCTTTCGCCCCATGCCCATGGGCCCTCGGTCCGAGGCAGCGCATTCCCAGTAACCCCGACACCATTCCTGCCGTCCTCCGTCACCGGCCGAACCGCGATGTTTCACGTGAAACACACCGCATGGACCGGTTGCCCAGTTTGCCCCGTGATCGAAAAAGGCCCGCCTCCGGCCCCTCCCGTGCGGGAGAGTCCGGGGGCGGGCGGCGCAGAAGCCGCAGGTCAGCGTTGCGCGGCGAGCACGGCCGTCTCTGATTCGGGCGCGCTTCCCCTGACGACCCGGCTGCCGTTTCGTACCGTACGACGGTCCAGCGACCCCGAGATGAGGGCGACCACCAGCGCGGACACCGCCAGCCCGGCTCCGACCCAGTTCGGGGCGGTCAGCCCGAGTCCGCCGGTGATGACGAGTCCGCCGAGCCAGGCCGCGAGGGAGTTGCCGAGGTTGAAGGCGCCGATGTTCCCGGCGGAGGCCAGCGTGGGCGCGGCGGCGGCCTGGTCCAGCACCCGCTTCTGCAACGGCGGCACGGTCGCGAAGCCGAACGCGCCGATCAGGAAGAGGGTGACGGCCGCAGCGGCCTTGTTGTGGGCGGTGACCGTGAAGAGGGCGAGCACCACGGCGAGGCCGGCCAGGGACACGTACAGCAGGGGCATCAGGGCGCGGTCGGCGAACCGGCCGCCGATCAGGTTGCCGGTGACCATGCCGAGGCCGAAGAGGACCAGCAGCCAGGTGACGGAGCCGCTCGCGTAGCCCGCGACATCGGTGAGCATCGGCGTGATGTAGGTGATCGCGGCGAAGACACCGCCGAAGCCCAGCACGGTCATCGCCATCGCGAGCAGCACCTGCACGTTGCGGAAGGCGGCCGCCTCGTCCCGCAGCCGCACGCCCTCCGGCTTCGGCTGTTCGGGGACCAGCTTGGCGATGCCCGCGAGGCCGAGCACACCCAGTCCGGCGACGACGAAGAAGGTGGCCCGCCAGCTGACCTGCTGCCCGAGCCAGGTCCCGAACGGAACGCCGATCACATTGGCCAGGGTCAGCCCCGTGAACACCATCGAGAGGGCCTTGGCCTTCTTGTCCGGTGCGACCAGCCCGGCGGCGACGATCGAGCCGATGCCGAAGAACGCGCCGTGCGTGAAGGAGGCGACCACCCGCCCGGCGAGCATCACGCCGAAGGCGGGGGCGACGGCGGTGAGCACGTTGCCCACGACGAAGAGACCCATTAGCAGCATCAGCATGTTCTTGCGCGAGACGCGGGTGCCGAGCGCGGTCATGAGCGGGGCGCCGAGGACGACGCCGAGGCCGTATCCGGTGACGAGGTGTCCGGCGGTGGGGATCGAGACCTGGTACTCGGCGGCCACCTCGGGGAGCAGCCCCATGATCACGAATTCGGTGGTGCCGATACCGAAGGCGCCGATGGCCAGTGCGAGGAGCGCGAGCGGCATGGGGGTCCTTCCGGAGGAGAGCGGGGGGCTTGGGGGTCCTGCCCGCACCGTTGCTTGCAAGGACCCCTTACGAGCGTAAACAATAATTGCAGACGCGGGTTAATTGCAAGCGCGGGATATTGCGGAAGTCGCCTATCCTGGTCTGCGGGCCGCACCCCCTCCGCCCACGGCACGGCACACCGCCGGCCCTTCCACAGCGCCCGGGGACGAGGAGAGAACAGATGACCGCCACCGATCCCGCGCTCACCGCCCTCGCCCAGGGCTGGTGCGCGCTCTCCCTCCTGCACAGCCGCATCGAGGCCCACATCGAGAAGGCCCTGCAGGCCCGGCACGACCTGAGCGTCCGCGAGTACTCCCTGCTCGACGTCCTGAGCCGCCAGCACAGCGGGCCCGGCGGGCACCTCCAGATGCGCCAGGTGGCCGAGGCCGTCCTGCTCAGCCAGAGCGCCACCACCCGCCTGGTCACCCGGCTGGAGGACCGCGGCCTGCTCACCCGCTACCTCTGCGACACCGACCGCCGCGGCATCTACACCGACGTCACCGACGCCGGCCAGGCCCTCCTCGCCGAGGCGCGCCCCACCAACGACACCGCCCTGCGCGAAGCCCTCGACGCCGCCGCCGAGAACCCCGAACTCGCACCTCTCGTACGCACGGTGGAAGAGCTGCGCACCCCGGCCCGACCTGCGTAACCTGCGGCCATGACCACTGCCGAAGACCTCCGGATACGGCCCGCGACCGAGGCCGATCTCCCCGCCGTCGTCGCGATGCTCGCCGATGACCCGCTCGGTGCGCACCGCGAATCGCCGGACGACCTCACCCCGTACACGGCCGCCCTGAAACAGCTCCGGGACGACCCGAACCAGTACGTCGTCGTCGCCGAACTGGACGGAAAGGTCGTCGGCACCCTCCAGTTGACGATCGTCCACGGCCTGTCCCGCAAGGGCGCCACCCGTTCGATCATCGAAGCGGTCCGCGTCCACGAGGACGCCCGGGGCAGCGGTCTCGGCACCCGGTTCATCGAGTGGGCCATCGCGGAATCCCGCGCCCGGGGCTGCCAGTTGGTGCAGCTCACCTCGGACGCCACCCGCACGGACGCCCACCGCTTCTACGAGCGGCTCGGCTTCACCGGATCCCACGTGGGCTTCAAGCTCCCGCTCTGACCCGACATCCGGCCCGGCGGGGGACGCGGCGCCGACCGCGCCCCCCGGTACCGGCCGCTAGCCGATCCCCCGCCACCCCCGCGCGTCCACCCCGCCCGGCACCGGCGCCCCGGGGTCGTACGCCTGCCGGGTGAAGACGAACGACGCCACGTCGAGGTGGCTCACCGTGCCGTCAGGCCGCCGCACCACCCGCAGCGTCTCCCCCGCGTAGTACCCGTCGAGCCCCATCCACGTCCCGTCCGGCCGCGCCCGGAACCGCGAGGTGCGCCCCGCGCTGCCGTCGAGCTTGCCCAGCGAGAGCCCGCCGTCACCGGTCAGGCGCAGTCCGTGGGCGAGCGTGCCCCAGTACCAGGCGCCGGTCAGCTCCAGCAGCGTCTGGTCCACCTGGCCCTCCGGCAGCGGACGCCACGGCTCCGGAATGCCGGGCTCGGCCTCGGCGACCGTGATGGCCAACTCCGCAGCCAGCGCGCCCGTCGCGGGCCCCGAGGTCGCGTTGGCCAGCGCCGCGGCCGCCACCCCGGCGGCGGGATCCACCCACAGCGCGGCCACGTACCCCGGCAACGAACCGCCGTGCCCGACCAGTTCCCGTCCCCCGGCCCGGATCACCTGCACCCCGAGCCCGTACGCACCGGACCAGTTGCCCGCCTCCAGCGGCGCCGCCGGCACGCGCATCTCCCGTACCGAGTCCGCACACAGCACCCGGTCGTCGCCGTGCAGCAGGAAGGCGCCGAAGCGGCAGAGGTCCCCGGCCGTCGACCACAGCTGCCCCGCGGGCGCCATCAGCCCCAGGTCCTCCACCGGTTCCGGAATCAGCACGTCCGCCCAGGGGTGCACCGCCCAGCCCTCCGCGTACGGGGCCTCGGGCTGCGCGCTGGTCCGCGTCAGCCCCAGCGGCTCGGTGATCTCGCGCCGCACGGCCTCGGCCCACGGCATCCCGCGCACCGCCTCGACCAGAGCGCCGAGCAGCGTGTACCCGGGATTGGAGTAGTGGAAGATCCGCCCCGCCTCGTGCGGACGCGCTCCGTCCGGCTTGCCGTCCGCCGCGAGCACATCGGCGAGATCCGGGCGCAGCGTGCCGGGCGTGCGCTCCCACCACTGCCCCGGCGTCTCGGCCGCCAGCCCCGCCGTGTGCCCCAGGAGTTGACGGATCGTGACATCGCCGACTCCCGTGTCGGGCACGTACTTCTCCAGCGGATCCGCGAGACCCACCAGTCCCTCGTCCCTCAGCCGCATCACCAGCACCGCGGTGAACGTCTTGGTGATCGAACCGATCCGGTACTGGTCCTCCTCCCCCGGCGCACGCCCGTCGACGTCCGTGCCCCGCACCCCGCTCCACACGACGCGCCCGTCCCGCAGCACGGCGGCGACCAGGGACGGCGCACGCCCCCCGGCCTGGGAAGCGGCGACGGAACGAAGCAGGGAGCGACGGGTGCTCGCAAGGAGGTCGCAGGACTCATGGTCGGGGCTGCCGGGGGCGGTGTCCGCAGAAGGTGTCATGCTCCGCGATTATCCCCGCCGGACGGAGGACTTCAGTTCGGATGCCGCACGCCGACGCTTTCCCCCGGCCCGTCCTCGAACTCCGGGCCCCGTCAGGTCTGGGCCATGTCCACGAAGCGGGAGTAGTGGCCCTGGAAGGCCACCGTGATCGTCGCCGTCGGACCGTTGCGGTGCTTGCCCACGATGATGTCCGCCTCGCCCGCGCGGGGCGACTCCTTCTCGTACGCGTCCTCGCGGTGCAGCAGGATCACCATGTCGGCGTCCTGCTCGATGGAACCGGATTCACGCAGGTCGGAGACCATCGGCTTCTTGTCCGTGCGCTGCTCGGGGCCACGGTTGAGCTGGGACAGCGCGATCACCGGCACCTCCAGCTCCTTGGCCAGCAGCTTCAGGTTTCGCGACATGTCCGAGACCTCCTGCTGGCGGCTCTCGCTGCGCTTGGAGCCGCCGGCCTGCATGAGCTGGAGGTAGTCGATGATGACCAGCTTGATGTCCTGCCGCTGCTTGAGCCGGCGGCACTTGGCGCGGATCTCCATCATGGAGAGGTTCGGGGAGTCGTCGATGAACAGCGGGGCCGCCGAGACGTCCGGCATCCGGCGCGCCAGCCGCGTCCAGTCGTCGTCCGTCATCGAGCCCGAGCGCATGTGGTGCAGCGCCACCCGCGCCTCGGCCGACAGCAGGCGCATCGCGATCTCGTTGCGGCCCATTTCGAGCGAGAAGATCACGCTGGCCATGTTGTTCTGGATCGAGCAGGCGCGGGCGAAGTCCAGGGCGAGCGTCGACTTGCCCATGGCGGGACGGGCCGCGATGACGATCATCTGGCCCGGGTGCAGGCCGTTGGTCAACGAGTCCAGGTCGGTGAAACCCGTCGGCACGCCGGACATCTGACCGCTGCGGGAGCCGATCGCCTCGATCTCGTCGAGCGCGCCCTCCATGATGTCGCCGAGCGGCGCGTAGTCCTCCGAGGTGCGCTGCTCGGTGACCGCGTAGATCTCGGCCTGCGCGGAGTTGACGATCTCGTCGACGTCGCCGTCGCCCGCATATCCCATCTGCGTGATCTTCGTGCCCGCCTCGACGAGACGGCGCAGCACCGCCCGCTCGTGGACGATCTCCGCGTAGTACTCGGCATTGGCCGCCGTCGGCACCGACTGCACCAACGTGTGCAGATACGGGGCGCCGCCCACCTTGGTGATCTCGCCGCGCTTGGTGAGCTCGGCGCTGACCGTGATCGGGTCGGCGGGCTCGCCCTTGGCGTACAGGTCGAGGATCGCCTGGAAGACGGTCTCGTGCGCCGGCTTGTAGAAGTCGTGTCCCTTGAGGACCTCGACCACGTCCGCGATGGCGTCCTTGGACAGCAGCATGCCGCCGAGCACCGACTGCTCCGCGTCCAGGTCCTGCGGCGGTACGCGCTCGAAGCCGCTGCCCCCGCCGCCGTCCCAGCCCCCGCTGTCGGAGCCGCGGTCGTGCCGGTCGTCACGGCCTCGGCCGCCGCCGTCGCCTCGCTTACGGGCGGGCAGACGGTCACCCGGACCGCTGTCGGCCCAGGGGTC
This sequence comes from Streptomyces sp. NPDC088745, assembly GCF_044751045.1. Classification (NCBI taxonomy): domain Bacteria; kingdom Bacillati; phylum Actinomycetota; class Actinomycetes; order Kitasatosporales; family Streptomycetaceae; genus Streptomyces; species Streptomyces sp. NPDC088745. Next base: position 796,295 of record NZ_JBIVLB010000001.1, on the reverse strand, counting down.
GTCCAAGGGCTCGGAAATCGTCACCGGGCCCACCTCCTCCCGTCCGCTCCGCGGACCTCGCTGTGCCACTCTTTCTTACGGCACGGCTCCGACAAATGAGACGCCCGACTTCCGCTTCCCACTGTTCGGATGAGGCGTGATCTCCGCAGGCACCCGGAGGCCGAACGCGGCCGGAAGACAGGGCGGGCGCCGGTCCACGGTAGGCCCGCGGGCCCCGTCAGCCAATCTGGTTATCCACAGGCCCTGTGAGAAAGTACGCCGTTGCTGTGGAGAACTCCCCAGAACCTGTGCACGGACCGGGGGACAGTGCTGTGGACAAGTTCACAGCACTCTCACCGTGGCCCATCTGACCTGCGGAAACGCCATCCACCGGCTGTGGGGGAGAAAAACTTTCCCCAGCAGGCCAAGATCACTGCAAACGGCGCACGCCGCGCACCGCGAAACGCCGATCAGTAAGGGTCCCAAAGCCATTGCATCTCTTACCTGTGGAAGATTAGATTGAGGCCATGACATCGGCTCCCGCGACAACGAAAGCAGGCCGCCGACGGCACGACCGCGAGATCGTCGCCCTCGCCCTGCCCGCGTTCGGCGCACTCGTCGCCGAGCCCCTCTTCCTGATGGCCGACAGTGCCATCGTCGGCCACCTCGGCACCCCCCAGCTCGCAGGTCTCGGCATCGCCTCGGCGCTGCTCACCACCGCGGTGAGCATCTTCGTCTTCCTCGCGTACGCCACCACCGCGGCCGTCTCCCGACGCGTCGGCGCGGGCGACCTCGCCGCCGCCATCCGCCAGGGCATGGACGGCATCTGGCTCGCCCTGCTCCTGGGCGCGATCGTCATCGCCGCCGTGCTGCCGACCGCCCCCGGCCTGGTCGAGCTCTTCGGCGCCTCGGACACCGCCGCTCCCCACGCCCTCACGTATCTGCGCATCTCCAGCCTCGGCATCCCCGCGATGCTCGTGGTCCTGGCCGCCACCGGTGTCCTGCGCGGCCTCCAGGACACGAAGACCCCGCTGTACGTCGCCATCGGCGGCTTCGTCGCCAACGGCATCCTCAACGTGCTCCTCGTGTACGGCTTCGGGCTCGGCATCGCCGGGTCGGCCTGGGGCACCGTGGCCGCCCAGTGGGCCATGGCCGCGGTCTACCTCGTGGTCGTCGTCCGCGGCGCCCGCCGGCACGGCGCCTCCCTGCGTCCGGACGCCGCCGGGATAAGGGCCTCGGCCCAGGCCGGCGCCCCCCTTCTCGTCCGTACGCTGTCGCTGCGCGCGGTGCTGATGATCGCCACCGCCGTCGCCGCCCGGCTCGGCGACGCGGACGTGGCCGCCCACCAGATCATCCTGACCCTGTGGAGCCTGCTCGCTTTCGCCCTGGACGCCATCGCCATCGCCGGGCAGTCCATCATCGGCCGCTGTCTGGGCGCGGGGGACGAAGAAGGCGCCCGGGCCGCCTGCCGCCGCATGGTCGAGTGGGGCATCGCGGCCGGTGTGGTGCTCGGCGTCCTGGTCGTACTCTCCCGCCCGCTCTTCGTCCCGCTCTTCACCGGCGACCAGCTCGTCCGGGACGCCCTGCTGCCCGCGCTTCTGGTGGTGGCCGTCAGCCAGCCGGTCTCCGGTGTGGTCTTCGTGCTGGACGGCGTGCTGATGGGCGCGGGCGACGGCCCGTACCTGGCCTGGGCCATGCTGGCCACGCTCGCCGTGTTCGCCCCGGTGGCCCTGCTGGTACCGACGCTGGGCGGCGGCCTGACGGCGCTGTGGTGGGCGATGGTGCTGATGATGGCGGTCCGCATGGTCACCCTGTGGTGGCGGACCCGCTCGGGCCGCTGGATCGTCACGGGCGCATCCCGGTGACGTAGCGGTGGATGTTCCACGTGAAACATCCGCCCATGAGAAAGGGCCGCACCCCCGAGGGGATGCGGCCCTTCTCACTGCTCAGACCTTCTCAGGCCGGGGCGTGCTGCACTCAGGCAGCGACGACCTCGACGCCGAGCTTCGCGGCCACGTCGGCGTGCAGACGCACGGAGACCTGGTGCGAACCGAGGGTCTTGATCGGGGAGCCCAGCTCGACGCTGCGCTTGTCGACCTTCGGACCACCGGCGGCGACGATCGCGGCAGCGACGTCGGCGGGGGTCACGGAGCCGAAGAGACGGCCCGCGTCGCCGGAGCGAACGGAGAGGCTGACCTTCGTGCCCTCGAGCTTGGCCTTGACCTCGTTGGCCTGCTCGATGGTCGCGATCTCGTGGATCTTGCGGGCGCGGCGGATCTGCGCCACGTCCTTCTCGCCACCCTTGGTCCAGCGCAGCGCGAAGCCGCGGGGAACCAGGTAGTTGCGAGCGTAGCCGTCCTTGACGTCGACGACGTCGCCAGCGGTACCGAGGCCGGAGACCTCGTGGGTCAGGATGATCTTCATTTTTCGGTCACCCTTTCCTTATCGCGCGGTGGACGTGTAGGGCAGCAGCGCCATCTCACGGCTGTTCTTGACGGCCGTGGCGACGTCACGCTGGTGCTGCGTGCAGTTGCCGGTGACGCGGCGGGCACGGATCTTGCCGCGGTCGGAAATGAACTTCCGCAGCATGTTCGTGTCCTTGTAGTCCACGTACTGGGTCTTGTCCTTGCAGAACGCGCAGACCTTCTTCTTAGGCTTGCGCACAGGCGGCTTCGCCATGGTGTTTCTCCTGTGTGATCAAGAAGTGGGGGTACGAACAGCCCTAGAAGGGCGGCTCGTCCGAGTAGCCACCGCCGCCGCCGGCGCCGGAGTTGCCGGAGTTCCCACCCCAGCCACCCCCGCCCTGCGGCTGCTGCCCACCGGCCGGCGCGCTGGAGGCCCAGGGGTCGTCGGAGGGAGCTCCGCCGCCCTGCTGGCCGCCACCGGAACCGCCGCCCCAGTTTCCGCCGCCACCCTGCTGGCCGCCGCCGAATCCGCCGCCGCCACCCTGACCACCGCGGCCGGTGGTCTTGGTGACCTTGGCCGTGGCGTTCTTGAGCGCGGGACCGACTTCTTCGACGTCCAGCTCGTAGACCGTGCGCTTGATGCCCTCACGGTCCTCGTAGGACCGCTGCTTCAGCCGGCCCTGCACGATGACGCGCATGCCTCGCTGGAGCGACTCCGCGACGTTCTCCGCCGCCTGACGCCAGACCGAGCAGGTGAGGAACAGGCCTTCGCCGTCCTTCCACTCATTGGTCTGCTTGTCGAAGATGCGGGGAGTGGACGCGACACGGAACTTCGCGACCGCCGCACCGGACGGGGTGAAGCGCAGCTCGGGGTCGTCGACGAGATTGCCGACGACCGTGATGACGGTCTCGCCTGCCATGGGTGAACCTCTCGGCGGGGATTGCTGCGGAAAGCTGTGGTGCTGCTGGTGGGTGCTACTCGAACCCGATTACCGCTGAACCGAAGTTCAGTGGGTCTCGGGGCGGAGGACCTTGGTCCGGAGGACCGACTCGTTCAGGTTCATCTGTCGGTCGAGCTCCTTGACGACCGCAGGCTCGGCCTGCAGGTCGATGACCGAGTAGATGCCCTCGGGCTTCTTCTTGATCTCGTAGGACAGACGACGACGGCCCCAGGTGTCGACCTTCTCGACCTTTCCGTTGCCCTCACGGACGACGGAGAGGAAGTTCTCGATCAGGGGGGCGACAGCGCGCTCCTCCAGATCGGGGTCGAGGATGACCATCACTTCGTAGTGACGCATGTGGAACCCACCTCCTTTGGACTCAGCGGCCACGGTCGTTCCGTGGCAGGAGGGTCGTGATGCGTACGCAACGGTATCGGCTGCCTCTGACAATCCCGCGGGAAAGAGCCCGCGGAGACGTTTAGGGCAGGGGTGACACCGGTGCAGACCGTCCAGAGTACCCGTAGAGAGGCTTCCGGTTGAAATCGGGCCCCGGATGACCGCAATCTGTACACATCGGGTGTGAGCGGCGCTACAGTGCGCCGCCTTCTGCCAGGAGGTGCCCCATGGCACAGGCAATGCGACACGACTCGTCCGTCTCCCTCTTCGCCACCGACGGCAAGCCCCATCCGCTCCAGGACACCCTCCTGGGGATCACCCTGGTCCTCGGCGTGCTGGCCCTGGTGACGGCGATGTTCCACCACCTCCACCTCCTGTCCTCCTGGGCCGGCCTGGTGGGCATCCTCACCGGGGGCTACGGGATGTACGTCTCCGCGACCACCCGCGAGCGCTTCGCTCTGATCCTCGGTCTGGGCGCCTCCGCGCTCGGTTTCTTCCTGGGGATGGCACACGGCGGGCTCTTCGGCGGCCTTCTGGGCTGAACCCGGCGGCATTTCGGCCGGGCAGGGCCGGACGGGGCGCTCCATCGGCCCAGTAGGCTTCGGCGCGAGAGCCGGAGCCCCTGACCCCATGGGGACACACCTGCCGAGGAGCGCCCCGCATGACGAGCCTGACCCTTCGGACCATCCCCCGAGAGCAGCATCTGGCGTACATCCAGAGCCTGCCCGCGGCGAGCCACATGCAGGTCCCGGCATGGGCCGACGTGAAGGCGGAGTGGCGCTCGGAGAGCCTGGGCTGGTTCGACGACCGCAACGGCGAACTGGTCGGCGCCGGCCTGGTGCTGTACCGGCAGCTCCCGAAGATCAAGCGGTACCTGGCGTACCTCCCCGAGGGCCCGGTCATCAACTGGTACGCCCCGAACCTGGACGACTGGCTCCAGCCGATGCTGACGCACCTCAAGCAGCAGGGCGCCTTCTCGGTGAAGATGGGCCCGCCCGTCGTCATCCGCCGTTGGAACGCCGCGGCCATCAAGGCGGGCATCCAGGACCCGGACGTGAAGCGGCTGCGCGACGTCGAGGCCACCCACATCGAGCCGCGCGCCTTCGAGGTGGCGGACCGGCTGCGCAAGATGGGCTGGCAGCAGGGTGAGGACGACGGCGCCGGATTCGGCGACGCGCAGCCCCGCTACGTCTTCCAGGTCCCCCTCGCCAACCGCTCGCTGGAGGACGTCCACAAGGGCTTCAACCAGCTGTGGCGTCGCAACATCAAGAAGGCCGAGAAGGCCGGTGTCGAGGTCGTCCAGGGCGGCTACCAGGACCTCGCCGAGTGGCAGCGGCTGTACGAGATCACCGCGGTCCGCGACCACTTCCGGCCCCGCCCGCTGGCGTACTTCCAGCGCATGTGGTCGGCCCTCAACACCGAGGACCCCAACCGGATGCGGCTGTACTTCGCCCGCCACAACGGTGTGAACCTCTCCGCGGCGACGATGCTCGTCGTCGGCGGGCACGTCTGGTACTCCTACGGCGCCTCCGACAACATCGGCCGTGAGGTCCGTCCCTCCAACGCCATGCAGTGGCGGATGCTGCGCGACGCCTACGCGATGGGCGCCTCGGTCTACGACCTGCGGGGCATCTCCGACTCGCTGGACGAGACGGACCACCTCTTCGGACTGATCCAGTTCAAGGTGGGCACGGGCGGCGAGGCCGCCCAGTACCTCGGCGAGTGGGACTTCCCGCTCAACAAGCTGCTGCACAAGGCGCTCGACGTCTACATGTCACGCCGCTGACGGCCGGGCCTCCCCGGCCCCCGTACGTTCTCCCACCTCCGACACACCGCAGCAACAGGAAAGGTTCCGGACCGGCTCATGGCGCTCACTCTCTCCGTCGACACCGCGCGCTGGCGGGCGCACCAGAAGTCCGTGATCGAGCAGTTCCCGGGCCTGGTTCCGGTCTGCAAGGGCAACGGATACGGCTTCGGGCACGAGCGTCTCGCCGAAGAGGTGACGCGCTTCGGCTCGGACATCCTCGCCGTCGGCACCACCTACGAGGCCGCTCGGATCAAGGACTGGTTCAGCGGAGACCTGCTGGTCCTCACCCCGTTCCGGCGGGGTGAGGAGCCGGTGCCGCTGCCCGACCGGGTCATCCGTTCCGTGTCGTCCGTGGACGGTGTGCACGCCCTGGTGGGCGCCCGGGTCGTCATCGAGTGCATGAGCTCGATGAAGCGGCACGGCGTCAAGGAGTCCGAACTCGCGCAGTTGCACGCCGCGATCGAGGACGTCCGGCTGGAGGGCTTCGCGCTGCACCTGCCGCTCGACCGCGCCGACGGTTCCGACGCGGTCGAGGAGGTCATCGCGTGGATGGACCGCCTGCGTACCGCGCGGCTTCCGCTGCACACCATGTTCGTCAGCCACCTCAAGGCCGAGGAACAGGCGCGACTCCAGCAGCAGTTCCCGCAGACCCGGTTCCGCGCCCGGATCGGCACCCGGCTGTGGCTGGGCGACCACGAGGCGACGGAGTACCGGGGCTCGGTGCTCGACGTGACGCCCGTGTCCAAGGGCGACCGGTTCGGCTACCGGCAGCAGAAGGTGGCCTCCGACGGCTGGCTGGTGGTCGTCGCGGGAGGAACCTCGCACGGCGTGGGCCTGGAGGCCCCGAAGGCGCTGCACGGCATGATGCCCCGTGCCAAGGGGGTGGCGCGGGCCGGCCTGGCGACGGTGAACCGGAACCTGTCGCCGTTCGTGTGGGCGGGCAAGCAGCGCTGGTTCGCGGAGCCGCCGCACATGCAGGTGTCGATCCTGTTCGTGCCGTCCGACGCGACGGAGCCGACGGTGGGTGACGAACTCGTGGCCCATCTGCGGCACACGACGACGCAGTTCGATCGCATGCTCGACCGCTGAGACGTCCCTGAGCGGAAACCGGCGGCCGGTGTTTCACGTGAAACACCGGCCGTTTCGCGTGCCGCGTGGAGCGTCCCGCGTGCCCGTGGAGCGGCTCACGTGCCCGTGCGGCGTTTCACGTGAAACATGGGTCGTTTCACGTGAAACACCTCCTCAGTCGGCTGCCGTGGCCCCGCCCTGCCGCATTCCCCACTGCACGCGCGGCCCCTGGACCAGTTGCGCCTCGCCCCGGCTGGGCGCCGCGGCCCGGCCGAGGGCGAACACGTCGGGAGCCCGGTCCAGCACACCCCCGGAAGGGTCGTCGGAGCCGTCGCGGCGGACCGTGTCCCGGTCGGGCAGCAGGATGTCGCGGACGATGACCGCGCAGAGGTACAGCGTGCCGACCAGGTGGAGCAGGATCGCCAGGTGGTAGCCGTCGGTGGGCAGGCCCTGGTGCTTGTCACCGCTGGTCGTGTAGGCGAGATACATCCAGATCCCCAGGAAGTACATGACCTCGCAGGCCTGCCAGACCAGGAAGTGCCGCCAGCGCGGCAGGGCGAGCGCTGCGAGGGGGATGAGCCACAGGACGTACTGCGGTGAATAGACCTTGTTGGTGAGGATGAACGCGGCGACGACCAGGAAGGCCAACTGCGCGAAGCGCGGCCGGCGGGGGGCCGTGAACGTCAGCCAGGCGATGCCCGCGCACGCCAGCACCATCAGCACGATGGCGTAGGTGTTGACCTGCTCGTGCCGGAGCGAGACGCCGGTGCTCTGGGTGATGATCAGCCAGAACGAGCCGAAGTCGACCTCGCGTTCCTGGCTGAAGGAGTAGAACTTCTTCCAGCCCTCGGGCGCCGCGAGCATCACGGGCAGGTTCACCAGCAGCCAGGAACCCGCGGTGCCCAACAGGGCGGCCCCGAACTCCCGCCATTTCCCGGCCCGCAGGCAGAGCACGAGCAGCGGCCCCAGCAGCAGTACGGGATAGAGCTTGGCGGCGGTGGCGAGCCCGATGAGGATGCCGAACATCAGCGAGCGGCCGCGCGACCACATCAGCATGCCCGCGGCCGTGAGGGCGATGGCGAAGAGGTCCCAGTTGATCGTCGCGGTGAGGGCGAACGCGGGCGCCAGGGCGACCAGGAGCCCGTCCCAGGGACGCCTGCGGTGGGTACGGGCGACGCAGACCGCGATGACGACGGCACAGACCATCAGCATCCCGCAGTTCACGAGCCAGTAGATCTGCTCCCGGTACTGGATCGTCCCGCCGGAGGGGGTGAACCAGGACGCGACCTCCATGAACAGACCGGTGAGCACCGGGTACTCGAGGAAGTCCATGTCGCCGGAGAGCCGGTCGAAGTAGGGCAGGAGCCCTTCGGAGAAGCCACGTCCGACGAAAAGGTGCGGGATGTCGGAGTAGCAGGCGTGCGTGTACTGGGAGCTGGCGCCCTGGAACCAGGCCCAGTTGTAACAGGGCAGCTTCTGCACCATGCCCAGGGCGAACATGCCGATCATCACGAGCGCGACCACCCGGACCGGGGTGAGCGGGCTGCTGCCGAGTCTCGCCCACCGGCCGACGGGACCGCCGATCAGCTCGCTGCCCGCGGCGGCGACGTCGTCCTGCCGTGTGGGGGGTACGGGCCGGTCCTCGTGCACGCTCGTCATGCGGGACATCCTGCCGTACGAGCCTGAGCGCGACGGGACACACGGCCAGGCCCCCTGTACCTGAGCCGGCCGGGCCCGGTCACGGCGGAGGGCCGCCGCACCGGGATTCTCGGTGCGACGGCCCTCCTGGGCGGCGCCGGGCGAACCCGGGGGCGGGAGCCGGCTCGTCGGCGTGACGGCCGGGGTCAGCCGAAGATGCCGCCGCCTCCGTTGCCGTTGGCGTTGCCGCCTCCGTTGTCACCGCCGTTGTCCCCGCCCGGAGGCTTGGTCTCCTCCGGCGGGCGGCCCGGGTCGCCGCCGCCGTTGTCGCCGCCCTTGTTGTCGCCGCCCTTGTTGTCGCCGCCGCCGTTCTGGTTCTGCTTGCACTCCCAGTCCCAGAACTCGCACTCCTTGTCGCCGCCGTCCGGCGGCTCCGGGGGCGGGGTGTGGGCCGGGGGAGTGTTCACCGGCGGTGTCGTCACCGGGGGCGTGTCCGAGGGGGTCGGGTCGGGCGTGTCGGTCGGCGTGGGCTCCGGGCTCTTGGCACCGCCGCCCCAGACCGTCTCGCCGATGGGCTCGGGGACGGGGAACTTCTTGGGGTCCGTTCCCTTGAGCGCGGTGACCATGTAGTCGCGCCAGATCTCCGACGGGAACGAGGCGCCGTGGATCTTCTCCTGGCCGCCCGTTCCGAACATCTTCAGGAACGCCCGCTTCTTGTTCTCCGCGTTGTCGTCCAACCGGTACATGTCGATGGCGGTCGACAGCTGCGGTGTGTACCCGACGAACCAGGCGGACTTGTTGCCGTCGGTCGTGCCCGTCTTGCCCGCCACCTCGCGGCCCGGAATCCGGGCCTTGGTGCCGGTGCCCTTCTCCACGACGTTCTTCAGCACCTCGGTGACGTTGTCGGCGACGTTCTTGGAGATCGTCTGCTCGGCCTTGGCCTCCGGGTCCGACTTCCGCTCGTACTTGGTCACGCCCTCCTTCTCCACCTTGACGACGGAGTAGGGGTCGTTCTGCTTCCCGCTGGCCGCAAAGGTGGCGTAGGCGCCCGCCATCCGGATGGCGCTCGGGTCGGAGATGCCGATGGAGAACGACGGGACGTCGCCGCCGCCCAGGCTGCTCTTCAGCAGACCCGCGTTGATCGCCATCTCCCGGACCTTGCCGACCCCGACGTCCATGCCCAGTTGCACGTAGGGCGAGTTGGCCGACACCTCCATCGCCTTGCGGAGGTCTATGTCGCCGTACGACTCGTCACCGTCGTTGGTCTGGAGCCACTCCAGGCCGTTCTCGTTCCGCCAGACGCTTCCGTCGTAGTTCTTGATCTTCAGCTTGTTCTTGCCGTTGTAGATGCTCTTGGGCGAGAGCTTGGTCCGCATGGATTCGCCCTGTTCCTTGCCGCCCTCGGGGTCGCGCTTGCCCCACTCCATCGCCGCCGCGAGGACGAACGGCTTGAACGTCGAACCGACCTGGGCGCCCGTCGTGTCGGCGTTGTTGGTGAAGTGCTTCGTGGCGTCGGTGCCGCCGTAGATGGCGACGATCGCCCCGTCCTTGGGGTTGACCGAAGCCCCGCCGAACTGCACGTGGGAGTCCAGGTCGGGGCGCTTCTTCGGGTCGATGTTCTTGTCGTAGACCTTCTTGACGGCCTTCGAGAGGGCTTGGACCTTGTCCTTCTGGAAGGTGGTCTGGATCTGGTAGCCGCCCTGGGAGAGCTTGTCCGAGTCGATGTCCGTGTTGTTCAGGATGTACGACTTCGCCAGGTCGACCAGGTAACCGACCTGCCCGCCGAGCTGCGCGTTCTTGCGCGGTGCGAGAGGCATGGGGAACTCGCGGTACTTGGCCCGGTCGCCGGCGCTCAGCGAACCGTCCTTGACCATCTCGTCCATGATCCAGCGCCACCGCTTCGTGGCGTTGTAGGTGTTCTGCTCCTTGGTGGCCCGGGGGTCGATCTCGGGCGCGCCGGCGGGGTCGTAGTACGTCGCGCCCTTGAGGACCGCGGCGAGGAAGGCGCACTCGCTCGGGTTGAGGTCCACCGCGTCCTTGTTGTAGTACGCGCGGGCAGCCGCCTGGAGTCCGTAGGCACCGCGTCCGTAGTACGAGACGTTGAGGTACCCCGCCATGATCGTGTCCTTGCCCTCCTCGATGCCGACCTTCATCGAGATGAAGAGCTCCTCGGCCTTCCGGGTGAGCGTCTGCTCCTGGCTCAGCCGGGAGTTCTTGACGTACTGCTGGGTGATGGTGGAGCCACCCTGGGTGTTGCCTCCCCTGGCCATGTTGAAGACGGCCCGGGCGATGCCCATGGGGTCGACGCCCTTGTCCGTCCTGAACGTCTTGTTCTCCGCGGAGATCACCGCGTTCTTCATGGCGTCGGGGATCTGCTTGATCGACAGCGCCTGGCGGTTGATCTCCCCGCCGGTAGCGACCATCTGGTCGCCCCTGGTCCCGTCGGGGTTCGAGTAGTAGTAGACGTTGTTCTGCGCCTTGGCGGCCTTGTTGATGTCCGGAACGTCCACCATGGCGTACCCGATGCTGCCCGCCGCCATCACCGCACCGACGAAGCCGATGCCCAGCCCCGCCACCTGCTTCCACGACGGAACGAACCGCTGCCACCCGTACTTCGTGGAGCGCGGGTAGTCGATGAACCTCTTTCTGCCCGGCGGCTGCCCACCTCTTCCGCGGCCGGGGCCCTCGGGGCCGCCCCGGCCGCCGCCTCCTCCGCGCTTGCCGCCGCCACCGCCACTGCCCCGCTGGGCGGCACGGCGCGCCTCGGCCCTTCCTCCGTACGGACGTTCCTGCCCGTACGCACCGGACTGCGACCCCTCGGAAGCACCGGGGGGCGGCGGGGCCGCGCGGCGGCCTGACGGTTGCTGGGCGGCTTTCCTGGCCGCGGCACGCCCGCCGCCCTGAGGCTGCGGAGGCTTGCGACGGTGCTCGCTCATCGAACGACTACTCCTCGGGCAGGCGAGTTCGCCTGGAAGCGGCAGCTGAGTTCCGGTCCCCCCGAAATGCGAACGAGCCTTCCCACAGGCCCGCTCTCGCTACTCCCGGAAGCACGACGCCCCCTTGCGTCACGCGGCTTCCGGTGTTGTGCATGCCGCACAGACTACGCACGCTCAAAACCGCCTCAGTGCCGATGTTCACCCCAAATCAGGCAAGTTGCTTCCCACGAATTGATGATGTGACGCCGCTCACGGTGGCTGGCCTTGTCGCGGGCAGACGGCCGTTCTATCGTCTGGATGTATCGAGTCGATACATCGGTCCGGCATAAGATCAGCATAAGTGCAGGTCGGCGGGCGGGACTTCACGACAGCGACAGGGAAGGCGAAGGATGAGCAGACGCTCCGGCATCCTCGAATTCGCCGTGCTCGGTCTGCTGCGCGAGTCCCCGATGCACGGGTACGAACTCCGCAAGAGGCTCAACACCTCGCTGGGCGTCTTCCGTGCCTTCAGCTACGGCACCCTCTACCCGTGCCTCAAAGCACTGGTCGCACATGGGTGGTTGATCGAGGAGCCGGGCAGCGCCCCCGAGGACGCGCTCGCCGCCTCGCTCGCCGGACGGCGGGCCAAGATCGTCTACCGGCTCACGGCGGAGGGCAAGGAGCACTTCGAGGAGCTGCTCTCGCACACCGGTCCCGACTCCTGGGAGGACGAGCACTTCGCGGCCCGTTTCGCCTTCTTCGGGCAGACGGAGCGCGAGGTGCGGATGCGTGTCCTGGAAGGGCGCCGCAGCCGTCTGGAGGAGCGCCTGGAGAAGATGCGGGCCTCGCTGGCCCGCACCCGGGAGCGCCTGGACGACTACACCCTCGAACTCCAGCGGCACGGAATGGAGTCCGTGGAGCGCGAGGTGCGCTGGCTGAACGAGCTCATCGAGAGCGAGCGCGTGGGCCGGGACCGACTCCGGGCCGAGGACGCCGGCACGGCCGGTGACCGCACATCAGGTGACAAGGGCGGACCGCCCCGGGACAGGGGTTCCACCCCGCCGGACACGCCCGACGCCACCGCCAACTGAGGTCCTGCACTCCGCAGGTCTCGTACAGAACACACAGGGAGCAACCGTCAATGGGTTCCGTTCGCGTAGCCATCGTCGGCGTGGGCAACTGCTCTGCGTCGCTGGTCCAGGGCGTCGAGTACTACAAGGACGCTGACCCGGACGCTCGCGTGCCCGGTCTGATGCACGTCCAGTTCGGCGACTACCACGTCAAGGACGTGGAGTTCGTGGCCGCCTTCGACGTCGACGCCAAGAAGGTCGGTCTCGACCTCGCGGACGCCATCGGCGCCAGCGAGAACAACACCATCAAGATCTGCGACGTGCCGCCGACCGGCGTCACCGTGCAGCGCGGCCACACCCTCGACGGTCTGGGCAAGTACTACCGCCTGACCATCGAGGAGTCGGAGCAGGAGCCGGTCGACGTCGTCCAGGCCCTGAAGGACGCCCAGGCCGACGTCCTGGTCTGCTACCTCCCGGTCGGCTCCGAGGACGCGGCGAAGTTCTACGCCCAGTGCGCCATCGACGCCAAGGTCGCCTTCGTCAACGCCCTCCCGGTCTTCATCGCCGGCACCAAGGAGTGGGCGGACAAGTTCACCGAGGCGGGCGTCCCGATCGTCGGCGACGACATCAAGTCGCAGGTCGGCGCCACCATCACGCACCGCGTCATGGCGAAGCTCTTCGAGGACCGCGGTGTGCGCCTGGAGCGCACCATGCAGCTGAACGTCGGCGGCAACATGGACTTCAAGAACATGCTGGAGCGCGACCGCCTGGAGTCCAAGAAGGTCTCCAAGACGCAGGCCGTCACCTCGCAGATCCGCGACCGCGAGCTGGGCGACAACAACGTCCACATCGGCCCCTCCGACTACGTCGCCTGGCTCGACGACCGCAAGTGGGCGTACGTCCGCCTGGAGGGCCGTGCCTTCGGCGACGTCCCGCTGAACCTCGAGTACAAGCTCGAAGTGTGGGACTCCCCGAACTCCGCGGGCGTCATCATCGACGCGGTGCGCGCCGCCAAGATCGCCAAGGACCGCGGCATCGGCGGCCCGATCCTCTCCGCGTCCTCGTACTTCATGAAGTCGCCGCCGGTGCAGTACTTCGACGACGAGGCCTACGAGAACGTCGAGAAGTTCATCAAGGGCGAGGTCGAGCGCTAAGCACCACCGTCCTCCACGAGGAGGGGCCCGGGCAGCTACTGCCCGGGCCCCTCCTCGTGTCCGCCGTGTGTGACTCTTGCTCGCATGTCCGTCGTGCGTGATCTACGAGTGCTGCTGCGCCTGCCCGACTTCCGGCGCCTGCTGAGCGTGCGGCTGCTCTCCCAGTCCGCGGACGGCGTCTACCAGGTCGCCCTCGCCGCGTACGTCGTGTTCTCACCGGAGAAGCAGACCTCGCCCGCCGCGATCGCCTCCGCCATGGCGGTGCTCCTGCTGCCGTACTCGGTGGTCGGCCCCTTCGCCGGGGTCCTCCTCGACCGCTGGAGCCGTCGCCAGGTCTTCCTGTACGGCAATGTGCTGCGCGCGGTCCTCGCCGCCTGCACCGCCCTGCTCATCGTCGGATCCGCCCCGGACTGGATCTTCTACGCCTCCGCCCTGTCGGTCACCGCCGTCAACCGCTTCGTCCTGTCCGGGCTCTCGGCCGCCCTGCCCCGGGTGGTCGACGCCGATCGCCTGGTCATCGCCAACTCCCTCTCGCCGACCGCCGGCACCCTCGCCGCCACGCTCGGCGGCGGGCTCGCCTTCGGCGTACGGCTGCTCGGCTCGGACTCCGACGCCGTGGTCGTCCTGCTGGGCGCGGTCCTCTACCTCTGCTCGGCGCTGGCCTCACTGCGCATGAACCGGGAACTGCTGGGGCCCGAACCCGAACTGCGGCAGCCCAGGCTCGGTGCCGCGCTCGCCTCCACGGCGTACGGACTGCGCGACGGTCTGCGGCATCTGCGCGAACACCGCTCCGCCGTCCGTGCGCTGGCGTCGATGACCGTGCTGCGCTTCTGCTTCGGCGCGTTGACGGTCACGGTCCTGATGCTCTGCCGGTATGCCTGGACCGAGGAGCCCGCCCGTTCCGGCGGAGCCGACGGTCTGGCGCTGCTCGGCCTGGCCGCCGGGCTCTCCGGCGCGGGTTTCTTCACCGCGGCCGTGCTCACCCCGTGGGCCGCGAAACGGTGGGGCCCGTACGGCTGGATGGTGGTGTGCACCGCCTCGGCCGCCGTCCTCGTGCCGGCACTGTGGCTGTCGTTCTCGCCCGTACCGGTTCTGATCGGCGCCTTCGTGCTGGGGCTCGTCACCCAGGGCCCGAAGATCGCCACCGACACGGTCGTGCAGTCCGCGGTGGACGACGCCTATCGGGGCCGGGTCTTCTCGCTCTACGACGTGCTCTTCAACGTCGCCTTCGTCGGCGCGGCGGCGACGGCCGCCCTGGTCCTGCCGACGGACGGACGCTCGGCGGCCCTGGTTCTGGGGGTCGCGGTCCTGTACGCGGCGGTGGCGGCGGCGCTGTTCCGGTGGAACCGGCAGAGGGAGCGCGCGTGATGTTTCACGTGAAACACCGCTTGCCGACGCACGAGGAGCATCCGTCGCCGCACACGAAGACGGGCCGATGTTTCACGTGAAACATCGGCCCGTGCGACAGCCCCTCAGTCCTGCTGGGCCCACCACTCCTTGAGCGCGGCGACCGCGTCGTCGTGTTCCATCGGCCCGTTCTCCAGCCGCAGTTCGAGCAGGAACTGGTAGGCCTTGCCGATCGCGGGGCCGGGACGGATGCCCAGGATCTCCATGATCTGGTTGCCGTCCAGGTCGGGCCGGATCGAGTCCAGCTCCTCCTGCTCCTGGAGCTGCGCGATGCGCTCCTCCAGCCCGTCGTACGCCCGGGAGAGCGCGGCGGCCTTGCGCTTGTTGCGGGTGGTGCAGTCCGAACGGGTCAGCTTGTGCAGTCGCTCCACGAGCGGGCCCGCGTCGCGCACGTACCGGCGGACGGCCGAGTCGGTCCACTCACCGGTGCCGTAGCCGTGGAAGCGCAGGTGCAGCTCCACCAGCTTCGACACGTCCTTGATCATGTCGTTGGAGTACTTCAGCGCGGTCATCCGCTTCTTGGCCATCTTCGCGCCGACCACTTCGTGGTGGTGGAAGGAGACACGGCCGTCCTTCTCGAAGCGGCGGGTGCGCGGCTTGCCGATGTCGTGCAGCAGCGCGGCCAGCCGCAGGACCAGGTCCGGGCCGTCCTCCTCCAGGTCGATGGCCTGCTGGAGGACGATCAGGGAGTGCTCGTAGACGTCCTTGTGCCGGTGGTGCTCGTCGCTCTCCAGGCGCAGCGCGGGCAGCTCGGGAAGAACGTGCGCGGCCAGTCCGGTGTCGACGAGCAGCGACAGACCCTTGGCGGGGTGCGCGGACAGCAGCAGCTTGTTGAGCTCGTCGCGCACCCGCTCGGCGGAGACGATCTCGATGCGCTCCGCCATCGCGGTCATCGCGGCGACGACCTCGGGAGCGACCTCGAAGTCGAGCTGGGCGGCGAAGCGGGCGGCGCGCAGCATCCGCAGCGGGTCGTCGGAGAAGGAGTCCTGGGGGGTGCCCGGCGTGCGCAGCACCTTCGCCGAGAGGTCCTCCAGTCCGCCGTGCGGGTCGACGAACTCCTTCTCGGGAAGGGCGACGGCCATGGCGTTCACCGTGAAGTCGCGGCGGACCAGGTCCTCCTCGATGGAGTCGCCGTAGGACACCTCGGGCTTGCGCGAGGTCCGGTCGTACGCCTCGGAGCGGTACGTCGTGACCTCGACGAGGAAGCTCACATCGGTTTCTCCGACGCGGGCGTTCTTCTGGCACCCGACCGTCCCGAAGGCGATTCCGACCTCCCACACGGCGTCCGCCCACGGCCTGACGATCTTCAGTACGTCCTCGGGGCGGGCATCGGTGGTGAAGTCCAGGTCGTTGCCGAGCCGGCCCAGGAGCGCGTCCCGGACCGAACCCCCGACCAGGGCGAGGCTGAAGCCCGCCTCCTGGAAACGGCGGGCGAGGTCGTCGGCGACGGGTGAGACCCGCAGCAGTTCACTGACTGCGCGGTGCTGCACCTGGCTCAGGGCGCTGGAGTGGTCTTCGTTGGCGTTCGGCACAACAGAAAAGGGTACGTGCCCCCGCCGGGCGCGATGTCCTCGTTTTCCGGGCCCCTGAGAGACTCGTGCGATCACGTGGCACGGTCCGCGGCACTTCGGTGCCGCGCGCATCGTTACCATGCGTGGACGCAGCAACCGGACAACCATCAACGGCAGCCAACGAACAGGGACGGGCGGGCGCGTGGCCGAGGCGGCAGACTTTCAGGGGATGACTCCCTCTCCTGCCCGCCGATGGGCCCTGCGCGCGGCATCCCTGCTGGTCGGAGCGCCGCTTCTGGCGGCGACGGCACAGTTGCCGCCCGCACCGGCCGCTCAGGCCGCGGAAGAGGCCTCGGGGTCACGCACCGTGGACGTGTCGCTGGACTCGCTGTCTCCCGCGGCCCCGGTGAAGGGCGACACCGTGACCCTCTCCGGCACGGTGACCAACAAGAGCCGTACCCCCGTCACGGAGGCTCATGTCGGTCTGCGCGTCGGCAAGCCGCTCTCCGGCCGCACGCAGCTCGACACCGCGGCGGACCGTACCGGCTTCGTCGAGAGCGTCGAGCCGGACGAGCTGGAGACGTACGTCGTCAAGATCCCCGAACTGGCGCCGGGGATAAGCAAGGACTTCAGCCTGGCCGTCCCCGTCGACAAGCTCGACCTCGACGACCCCGGCGTCTACCAGCTCGGCGTGACTCTCTCCGGAAAGACCAGGGGACGCAGCACCGAGCGGGTGCTCGGCGTCGAGCGCACCTTCCTTCCCTGGCAGAGCAGCCCGGCGCAGCAGAAGACGCAGCTCACCTACCTGTGGCCGCTGATCTCCACGACCCGGCTGTCCGCGGAGACGGGCTCCGACGAGCAGCAGACCCCCGTCTTCGAGAACGACGACCTGGCCAGGGAGCTCGCTCCCGGCGGGCGGTTGGAGCAGCTCGTCTCGCTCGGCAACGAACTGCCCGTGACCTGGGTGATCGACCCCGACCTGCTCGCCACCGTCGAAGCGATGGTGAAGGGCTACACGGTCAAGGACAAGGCGACCGGCAGCACGTCCGCCGGCACCCGCGAGAACCGGAACGTCGCCAAGGACTGGCTGAACTCGCTGGAGAAGGCGGTGAAGGACCAGAAGGTGGTCGCGCTGCCCTTCGCCGACCCCGACCTGGCCTCGCTCGCCCACCGCGGCAAGCAGGTCCCCGGTTCCCTCAACCAGCTCCAGCGGGCCACCGAGGCCGCCGTGATCACCGTGGACTCGATCCTGCACGTGAAGCCGTCCACCGACTTCGCCTGGCCGGTGGAGGGGGCCGTCGACCCGGCGATCGTCAACGCGGCCACCTCCGCGGGCGCCCACCACGTGATCGCCCGCAGTGACAGCCTGGGTGAGGGCGGCAACCTCCGCTACACGCCGACCGCCGTCCGTCCCATCGGCGCGGGACGCACCGCCGTCGTCGCCGACGCGCGGCTCTCCACCGTTTTCCAGGGCGACATGTCCCGGGCGGAGAACTCGACGCGCGCCGTCCAGCAGTTCCTCGCCCACACCCTGGCGCTGACCCTGCAGGACGAGGACAAGCAGCGCAGCATCGTCGTCGCGCCCCAGCGCATGCCCAGCGTCACCCAGGTCCAGACGATGGCCGCCGCCCTGCGCGCACTGAGCGCCGGGCGCTGGACGCAGCCCCTCGACCTGGAGGCCGCGGCCAAGGCCAAGCCGGACCCCGGCGCCACCACCCGGGTGCCCGGTTCCGCTGCCTATCCGGAGGAGCTGCGCGACCGGGAGCTCCCGACCTCCGCCTTCGAGACCATCAAGGCCACCCAGCAGCGGCTGGACCAGTTCAAGGTGGTCCTGACCCGGCCGGAGCGGGTGGTCACCCCGTTCGGCAACGCCATAAACCGCGAGATGTCGACCTCCTGGCGCGGCAAGGACACCGCCGCGGGCGCCTACCGGGAGGACGTCCAGGGCTATCTGCTGGCCCTCACCGAGGAAGTCAATCTGATCGAGAAGTCCACGGCGACCCTTTCGGGCCGCAGCGCGACGATCCCGGTGACGGTGCAGAACAAGCTGGTGCAGGACGTCGACCACCTGGTGCTGCGCCTCCGCTCGACCATGCCGACCCGGCTCAAGCTGGGCGAGGGCGAGGGCCAGGCGGAGACCCGTGTGCCGATCAAGGTCCGCGGCGGGCACAGCCAGTCCGTGAAGATCCCCACGACCGCCAACGCCAACGGCAAGGTCCAGGTCGTCGCGCAGTTGTTCACCGAGGACAACACGCCGTACGGCCCGCCGATGCAGTTCACGGTCAAGGTCAACGAGGTCACCCCGACGATCATGCTGGTGATCGCCGGAGGTGTGCTCCTGCTGGTGCTCGCCGGAATCAAGATGTACTCGCAGCGCAAGCGCGCCGCCGCCCGGGACGAGGTCCCCGAGGACGGCACGGATCAGGACGAGAACCCCGAGCAGCCGAGTGATCCGCCCGCGGACACCGGTCCGGAAAGCGGGGAGCCCAAGGCCACGGGTGAGAAAGTGGACCGTTGAGCGATGTCATGATGTCGCGGCCGTCGGCCGGGGACGATGAGGTGGGGTTGCAATGAACGCGCCGTACGACGGTGACCGCGGCCAGCGCGCGGGCGGCGATGCGGCGGGCCACGCCCCGCCGCAGCAGCCCGCACCGGACGCCCCGGACGACCCGTACCTCCGCTCCGCCTACGACCACGACCCCTACCGGTCGCAGGACCTCTCCGCCCAGGACCCGGTGACCGAGGCGCTCTACGACCGCGCCGCGCACCCCCCGCCGCCGCCCGGCACCTACCCGGACACCCCTCCGCTCTACCAGCAGCCCGCCGCGCCCCGGCACGCCCCGGACCCCAGGGTGTGGGCCCAGACCCCGCCGCCCGAGCCGGACGGCCCGTCCCGCCACCTGCCGTACGGGGACGACGCCCGCACCGTGCAGTTCACCGGCGTCGACGACCTGGTGACCCGGGCCGCCCAGGACGAGCAGCCGGAGAAGGACGCCTTCGCGCACCTCTACCGCGACCAGCAGACCCCGGGAATCCCCGCCCCGGCGGCCCCGGAACCGCAGGCGGCCCCGCCTGTCGCGCCCAAGAAGCCCGCGGGCCGCGCGGCGGGCCTCGTGAAGTCCAGCGCCGTCATGGCCATGGGCACCATGGTCTCCCGCCTCACCGGCTTCATCCGCTCCGCGCTGATCATCGCGGCGCTCGGTGCGGGTCTGCTCGGCGACACCTTCCAGGTGGCCTACCAACTGCCGACGATGATCTACATCCTCACCGTCGGCGGCGGCCTCAACTCCGTCTTCGTACCGCAACTGGTGCGGGCCATGAAGGACGACGCCGACGGCGGCGAAGCGTACGCCAACCGCCTGCTGACGCTGGTCACGGTCGCACTCGGCGCGCTCACCGCCCTCGCGATGGTCTTCGCGCCGCTGCTGGTGCGCTTCCTGTCGGTGCCGATCTCCAGCAACCCGGAGTCCAACGACGTCGCGGTGACCCTGCTGCGCTACTTCCTGCCCACGATCTTCTTCATGGGCGTTCACGTGGTGATGGGCCAGATCCTCAACACGCGCGGCAAGTTCGGCGCCATGATGTGGACCCCGGTCCTCAACAACATCGTCATCATCGCCACCCTCGGCATGTTCATCTGGGTGTACGGCACCTCGGCGAGCTCCGGAATGACCGTCTCGACGATCCCGCCGGAGGGCGAGCGCCTGCTGGGCGTCGGCGTCCTGCTGGGCCTGGTCGTGCAGGCCCTGGCGATGATCCCGTACCTGCGCGAGACCGGTTTCAAGCTGCGTCCGCGCTTCGACTGGAAGGGCCAGGGCCTCGGCAAGGCGGCCAAGCTGGCCAAGTGGACGATCCTGTTCGTCCTCGCCAACCAGGTCGGCGCGGTCGTCGTCATCCAGCTCGCCACCGCCGCCGTCGGCAAGCACGGCGAGGGCATCGGTTTCGCCGCCTACGCCAACGCCCAGCTGATCTGGGGCCTCCCGCAGGCCATCATCACCGTCTCCCTGATGGCCGCCCTGCTGCCGAGGCTCTCGCGTTCGGCCAACGAGAACGACGCGGGCGCCGTCCGCGACGACATCTCGCAGGGGCTGCGCACCACCGCTGTGGCCATCGTCCCGATCGCCTTCGCCTTCCTCTCCCTCGGCGTGCCGATCTGCACCCTGATCTTCGGCTCCTCGGGCATCACCGCCGCCACGAACATGGGGTACATGCTGATGGCCTTCGGCCTCGGCCTGATCCCCTACTCCGTGCAGTACGTCGTCCTGCGCGCCTTCTACGCGTACGAGGACACCCGCACCCCCTTCTACAACACGGTCATCGTCGCCGCCGTCAACGCCGGCGCCTCGGCCCTGTGCTACCTGCTGCTGCCCGACCGCTGGGCCGTCACCGGCATGGCGGCCGCCTACGGCCTCGCCTACGCCATCGGTGTCGGCATCGCCTGGCAGCGGCTGCGCAAGCGGCTGGGCGGCGACCTGGACGGCGCGAACGTCCTCCGTACGTACGCACGTCTCGCGATCGCCTCGATTCCCGCAGCCATGCTTGCCGGTGGAGTGGGGTACGCGCTCTCCCAGGCCCTCGGCAAGGGGGTCCTCGGTTCGATCGCGGCGCTGGTAGTCGGCGGTGCGGTCCTGCTCGGAGTCTTCTTCGTCGCGGCGAAGAAGATGCGCATCGCGGAACTCAACGCCCTGGTCGGCATGGTCCGCGGACGCCTCGGCCGCTGAGCCGGCGAAGCGCCCGGGGCGCTCCCGCCCGCCGCCGCATGTCGTGCGCGGCGGCGGACTGTGGGCACAATTGGCAGGGCTGCACAGCAGCGCGCAACGAATGGGGAGGCAGGAACGACGGTGGCGGAACGTAGCACGGCTGCCGTCGACGTGGCCGACAACAGCGGTGACGGTCCCACTCCCGCCCCCGGCGGAGCAGGACCGGTCACCGCCTGTGCGGACGGGGCCACGGCCGACGGGGTGGCGGAAGGCCAGGACACACCGGAGATGAGCACGCAGGACGAGCCCGGTACGAAGAAGGGCACGGAGTCCGCGATCGTCGCGCCCGAACTCCACAGCGGCCACAAGCTGGCCAGACGCTACCGACTGGAGGAGTGCCTCACCCGGCTCGACGGCTTCAGCAGCTGGCGGGCCGTCGACGAGAAGCTGCGCCGGGCCGTCGGGGTCCACCTGCTGCCCGCAGACCATGCCCGGGCCCGTTCCGTGCTCGCCGCGGCCCGCGCCTCCGCACTGCTGGGCGACCCCCGCTTCGTGCAGGTCCTGGACGCCGTCGAGGAGAACGACCTCGTCTACGTCGTCCACGAGTGGCTGCCCGACGCCACCGAGCTGACCGCCGTCCTCGCCTCCGGCCCGCTGGAACCGCACGACGCGTACCAGCTGGTCAGCCAGGTCTCCCAGGCCATGGCCGCCGCCCACCGCGAGGGCCTGGCCCACCTCCAGCTCACCCCGAACGCCGTCCTGCGCACCTCCACCGGCCAGTACCGCATCCGCGGCCTCGCGGTCAGCGCCGCCCTGCGCGGCATCACCTCCGAGCGCCCGCAGCTCGAAGACACCGAGGCCATCGGCGCCCTGCTGTACGCGTCGCTGACCCAGCGCTGGCCGTACGAGAGCGACGCCTACGGCCTCACCGGGCTCCCCAAGGGCATCGGGCTGATCGCCCCCGACCAGGTGCGGGCCGGCGTCCACCGGGGCCTGTCCGAGCTCGCCATGCGGGCTCTGGCCAACGACGGCGCGACCGCGTCCCGGCAGGAACCGCCCTGCACGACCCCCGACGAGCTGGCCAAGGCGGTGGCGGCGATGCCGCGCGTCCGCCCGCCGGAGCCCGAGTTCGCCCCCCGTCCCGAGTACCAGCGCACCACGTACCAGCAGGGCGCCTACGGGCGTCCGCAGCCAGGGCCCGCCGCCGCCCCGCAGCCCGTGCAGCCGCCGCCCCGTCCTCTGCAGAGCCGTACCGGCCGGGCCCTCAAGTGGGGTGTCGCCTCCCTCCTGATCGCCGCCCTCGGCCTCGGGAGCTGGCAGCTCGCCGACACGCTCCTGGACCGCAACAAAGTGGCCGAACCCACGGAGATCACCACCAACCAGGGCGGCAACGAGAAGCCCAGGCCCGCCGGGCCAGTCGCGATCAAGGACGCCCGTGAGTACTACCCGGACGGCAAGGCGCAGCACCCCGAGGACGTCGACAAGACCTACGACGGCGACAGCTCGACGTACTGGCGCTCCTACTCCTTCAAGGGCGGTCCGGTACTCGCCCCGTTCAAGCAGGGCGTCGGCATCGTCTACGACCTCGGCGAGGCCAAGGACGTGTCGACCGCGTCGATACAGCTGAACTACAGCGGCAACAAGACCGCCATCTCCCTGTACGCCGCGAAGTCCCTCTCCTCGTCGACCCCTCTGGACTCGATGAAGAAGTTCGCCTCCACGGAGACCGAGGGCAAGACGGCCGCCCTGCGGGCAAAGTCTCCTGTGAAGACCCGGTACGTACTTGTGTGGATCACGGCCATGCCGCAGGCTCCCTACGACCAGTACAGCGACGCCGGGTACAAGCAGGCCATAACCGATGTGAAGTTCACAGGCTGACTCAGCCGCCGGGGGGAAGGGGGCTCACCGTTGGACGAGGTCACACTGCGCGATGCCGACGACCAGGAACTCCTGGCCCAGCACGTCGGAGGAGACCCCGACGCCTTCGGTGAACTCGTACGCCGCCACCGCGACCGGCTGTGGGCCGTGGCCCTGCGCACGCTCGGCGACCGGGAGGAGGCCGCCGACGCGGTGCAGGACGCCCTGGTCTCCGCCTACCGGGCCGCCCACACCTTCCGCGGCCAGTCCGCCGTCACCACCTGGCTGCACCGGATAACCGTGAACGCCTGCCTGGACCGCGCCCGCAAGGCCGCCTCCCGCAAGACCTCGCCCGTGGACGACGCCGACCGGCTCGATCAGCTCCTGGAGCCCCACGAGTCCGCCGAGGCCCCCGCCGAACGCCAGGACCTGCACCGTGAACTCCTGGCCGCGCTGCGTACCCTCCCGGCCGAGCAGAGAGCCGCACTCGTCCTCGTGGACATGCAGGGATATCCGGTGGCCGAGGCCGCGCGCGTCCTCGACGTCCCCACCGGAACAGTGAAAAGCCGCTGCGCACGCGGCCGCGCCAGGCTCCTTCCTCTTCTCACTCATCTGCGCAGCGGAACCGGGGGTAACGAGGACCGCGGAGGGGGAAGGAACCGGAGGCCGGGGACATCCGTCCCACCGGCAACGGAACCGAGGGACGCAGGGCCGAACGGTCCTGCCGCTGTGAAGGGCGGAGGTGGGCGCGCGTGACATCCACGACCGGAACGGCTCAGCACCCGGATGTCGCGGAGATCTCCGATCTCACGGAGGGGCTGCTGTCGCCGTCCCGCGCTCAGGACGTACGCCGTCACGTCGACGACTGCGAGCTGTGCGCCGACGTCCAGCTGTCCCTGGAGGAGATCCGCGGACTGCTCGGCACACTGCCGGGGCCGCAGCGGATGCCCGCCGACATCGCCGGCCGCATCGACGCCGCCCTCGCCGCTGAAGCCCTGCTGGACTCCACGGCCCCCGGAGCGAGCTCCGACACGGCCCACGGTGTTTCACGTGAAACGACGGCCGCCGATGTTTCACGTGAAACGGCAACAGGCGATGTTTCACGTGAAACAACACAGACTCCTGCCCGGTCGGCCGCAGGCCGCCCCGCGGGCCGCGCTCGTGGAACGACCGGCCCCGGCCGCTCCTCCCAGCGCACGCCACGGCGCCGTGCCGTGTGGAGCGCCGTACTGGGTGCCGCAGCCCTGGGCCTGGGCGCCCTGCTCGTCCAGAACCTTCCGGCCGACGGCAACGACGCCGACCATCCGAACGCAGCCAAGGCCCAGACCCCGCAGTTCGCCGGCACCCCGCTGGAAACACAGGTGGATGCTCTGCTGGACCCTCCCAAGCCGGTGCGGAGCGACAAGAACGCCCCCTCGGTCGACGTCCAGGAGAAGACGCCCTTCGCGGTGCAGACCGTCGCCGTCCCCGCCTGCGTGCAGCAGGGCACCGGCAGGTCCGACGCCCCGCTCGCCGCCAAGCAGGGCTCCTACGAGGGCAAGCAGGCCTTCCTCCTCCTGCTCCCGCACACGTCCGACCCCAAGCAGGTCCAGGCGTACGTCGTGGACGCGGCCTGTGTGAAGACGGCGCCCGCGGGCAAGGGCGAGCTGCTGCTGACGCATGGCTACCCCCGCGGCTGACCCGCGCGCAAAGCGGACGTCCGGCTCGGGAATGCCAGCCCCGTAGTATCCGTTGGGTGGGGTGAAAGGTTCAGACCGGGCCCCGGTTGGCAGTAAGCAGTCTGCAGAGACGAGGAAGAAACCCGTGAGCGACGTCCGTAACGTGATCATCATTGGCTCCGGGCCGGCCGGCTACACCGCCGCGCTGTACACCGCGCGCGCGTCGCTGAAGCCGCTGGTGTTCGAAGGCGCTGTCACCGCAGGCGGTGCCCTGATGAACACCACCGAGGTCGAGAACTTCCCCGGCTTCCGTGACGGCATCATGGGCCCGGACCTGATGGACAGCATGCGCGCCCAGGCCGAGCGCTTCGGTGCCGAGCTGATCCCCGACGACATCGTCTCGGTGGACCTCAAGGGCGACATCAAGACCGTCACCGACACCGCCGGCACCGTGCACCGCGCCAAGGCCGTGATCATCTCCACCGGTTCGCAGCACCGCAAGCTGGGCCTGCCCCAGGAGGACGCGCTCTCCGGACGCGGCGTCTCCTGGTGTGCCACCTGCGACGGCTTCTTCTTCAAGGACCACGACATCGCCGTGGTGGGCGGCGGCGACACCGCGATGGAGGAGGCCACCTTCCTCTCCCGCTTCGCGAAGTCCGTCACCATCGTCCACCGCCGCGACACCCTGCGCGCCTCCAAGGCGATGCAGGAGCGCGCCTTCGCCGACCCGAAGATCAAGTTCGCCTGGGACAGCGAGACCGCTTCCCTCGAAGGCGACCAGAAGCTCTCCGGGATCACGCTGCGCAGCACCAAGACCGGCGAGACCGCCCCGCTCGACGTGACCGGCCTGTTCATCGCCGTCGGCCACGACCCGCGCAGCGAGCTCTTCAAGGGCCAGGTCGAACTGGACGACGAGGGCTACGTGAAGGTCGAAGCCCCCTCGACCCGCACCAACCTCCCCGGGGTCTTCGCCGCAGGTGACGTCGTCGACCACACCTACCGGCAGGCCATCACGGCCGCGGGCACCGGCTGCTCCGCCGCGCTCGACGCGGAGCGCTACCTCGCGGCTCTCGCCGACAGCGAGAAGCTGGCCGAGCCCGAGAAGACCCCCGCTGTCTGAACCCCACCCCACCCCACACCCCTGAGCAGTGAAGGAGGCCGCCGTGGCCGGCGACCTGAAGAACGTGACCGACGACTCCTTCGACGAGATCGTCCTCAAGAGCGACAAGCCCGTCCTCGTTGACTTCTGGGCCGCCTGGTGCGGTCCGTGCCGTCAGATCGCCCCCTCGTTGGAGGCCATCGCGGCCGAGCACGGCGACAAGATCGAGGTCGTCAAGCTCAACATCGACGAGAACCCGGCCACCGCTGCCAAGTACGGCGTCATGTCCATCCCGACGCTGAACGTCTACCAGAACGGCGAGGTCGCCAAGACCATCGTCGGCGCCAAGCCGAAGGCCGCGATCGTCCGCGACCTGGACTCCTTCATCGGTGAGTAATCACCGGCGCTGTTTCACGTGAAACACGGAGGCCCACCCCGCACGGGGTGGGCCTCCGCGCGTTCTCCCTAGAGCGGCCGCAGCACCGGATCCTTCTGCACGACCCCCAGCAGCTTGTCCAGCGCCAGCTCCACGTCCTCCTTCCAGGACAGCGCGGTCCGCAACTCCAGTCTGAGGCGGGGATGAGTGGGGTGCGGGCGGACCGTCTTGAAGCCGACCGACAGCAGATGATCCGCGGGCAGCAGACACCCGGGCTCCTTCCACCGGGCATCGCCGAACGCCTCGATCGCCTTGAAGCCGCGCCCCAGCAGGTCCTTCGCCACGGTCTGCACCATCACCCGCCCGAGCCCCTGCCCCTGGTAGCCGGGCACGATCAGGGACGTCATCAGCTGCACGGCGTCCGGCGACACCGGGCTGGTGGGAAACGCCGTCGCCCGGGGCACGTAGGCCGGCGGCGCGTACATCACGAAGCCCACCGGGACCTCGTCCACGTAGACGATCCGGCCGCAGGACCCCCACTCCAGGAGCACCGCGGAGATCCAGGCCTCCTTCTCCGACTCAGCCCGACCCGCCTCTATCGCCGCTTCACCGCGGACGGGGTCGAGTTCCCAGAAGACGCAACCGCGACACCGCTGGGGAAGATCCGCAAGGTTGTCCAGCGTGAGCGGTACGAGCCGACGACCCAAGGCCGTTCCCCACTTTCCTCGCCTGCCGCACCGCGGGCGGCACTCAGCGCGCTCCATTCCCGGAGCAGGCTGCCGACGAATCCACCGACCGCGCCGATTCCCAGACCCGCAGTCACCAGTTGGCTCCGGCTCACCGATCGCATGGCTCCGTTCCCCCTCCGAGGTGGATCACAGTGGATGCGCCGTACCACGAGGCATCGTATCCATCGGGCCATCGGACGGGTACCGACGCAGCGCAAAGGGCGGGGGGGGGGGGGGGGGGCCCCCGCCCCCCCCCCCCCCCCCCCCCCCCCCCCGCCGGGGGGGGGGGGCGGGGGGGGGGGCCCCCCGGGGGGGGCGGGGGGGCCG